>JALVPS010000137.1 GCA_027031685.1 Gammaproteobacteria bacterium
GGTCTCCCCCAGCCAGCGCAGCAGGGCGTTGCCGCCCAGGGAGTAGCCCACGGCCAGCAGGGGGCGCTGCGGCGCCACTCGCCGCAGGTGGGCCACCAGCGCCGCCAGGTCGCCGGTGTCGCCGGCGTGGTAGCTGCGCGGGCGCCGGTTGGGCACCCCGCTGCAGCCGCGAAAGTGCATGAGCACGGCGTTGAGCCCGGCGCCGTGCAGGCGCGCCAGCAGGCCGGCGGCGTAGGGCGAGCGGCTGGAGCCCTCCAGCCCGTGCAGGACGATCACCAGCGCCCGGCCCGGCCGCGGCGGCAGCCAGTCCAGGTCCACGAAGTCACCGTCCGGCAGGGTGAAGCGCTGCCGCCACAGGGGCGGGCGCGGCGCGCGCCGCAGCACGCTGGCGCGCAGGGTCTGGGCGTGCGGATTGCTCAGCCAGCGGGGCGGGCGGAAGGTGCTGCGCTGGGCAGTGCCGGTCATGGTGGTCAACTGGGTGTTGTAAGTTGCTCAGGGGCGTGCGAAATCAGGCAAAAATGGCCGAAGAAGCGCAGCTTGCAAGCGGCAAGTGAGCACTTTGCGGCCATTTGTAACGCCGTATCGCGCCGCATGAGTGGAGTTTCAACCCTGGCAGGCGCAGCCGGGGGGCTTGCTGCAGGTCTGCCCCCAGCCGATGCAGCTGTCGCCGCAGGCCCGGCCGTTGCGGCACATGCGGCAGCAGCCGGTACCAGCCGGGTCGGAGTCCGCGTCCGGCAATCGGCCGAGGCAGCCGCGGCGGGCCTCCATGGCGGCCGCGTACAGGGCCTTGAAGTCTTCGGCGTAGCGCACGTCGGGCGGATAGCGCAGCGGGCGGGCGTAGCCGTCCGCCACCAGGCGCGCGTTGACGAAGTCGCCGCCGGCGTTGCATACGTAGCGCAGCAGGCGGTGGTAGCGGTCGCGCTCGCTCACGTCCCGCGCCAGGGTCACGTCCACGCCGTTTACCGTGGCCCCGTCGGCCGGGGACTGGTCTCCCCGGAGGAGGGTGCCATTGGCCTGGGTGGCCTCGGTGAAGCAGGGCTGGCCGCGCTCTGGCGTGTCCATACCGATGTAGCGCACCCGCTCCAGCGAGCCGTCCGCCACCGCCACGTCGATGGTATCGCCGTCCACCACCCCCACCAGCCAGGCCGTCTCCCCCGCCGGGCAGGGCGGCAGGCCGTCTCCCTCGCGTTGGTCGTGGTCGATGGCGACGGCATCGCCCGTGCCGTCCTCGGCGGGTGGCGCATCGCCCGCTGCGGGAGTGCTGCCGGCAGGTGCGGGCGGCACGGCGGGCGCGGCCCGGTCGTCCGGGTGGTCGCAGCCGGCCACGGCCAGCAGCAGCGGGATCAGCAGCAGGGCGAGACGGGGGAGCACGGCGACAGGCCTTCCTCGCGTGGGGGATAATGGCCGGGACGCTAGCAGAAGCGCGTGACGGAGGACAGCGACGCCATGGCAATCGAAGTGTTGAAGTGCGACATCACCCAGTTGCCCGTGGACGCCATCGTCAACGCGGCCAACTCCTCCCTCATGGGCGGTGGCGGGGTGGACGGCGCCATCCACCGCGCCGCCGGGCCGGAGCTGAAGGAATACAACCGCAAGCTGGGCGGCTGCCCCACCGGCGAGGCGCGCATCAGCCCCGGCTTCCGCCTGCCGGCCAAGTGGATCATCCACACCGTGGGGCCGGTGTGGCACGGCGGCGACCGCGGCGAGCCGGAGCTGCTGCGGGCCGCCTACCGCAACAGCTTCAAGCTGGCCAGGGCGCACGGCGTGCGCAGCATCGCCTTCCCGGCCATCAGTACCGGCGCCTACGGCTACCCCAAGGCCGCGGCGGCGCGCATCGCCATCGACGAGATGCGCCGCCACGAGGCGGACTTCGACCGCATCGTGGCCTGCGTCTTCAGTGACGCCGACAAGGCCCTGTACGAACGCATCCTGGCCGAGCAGGACGCGGCCGACGCATGAGGCGGGTGCTGCTGCTGGCGGCGCTCCTCTGCCTGCCGGCGGCGGCCATCGAGCTGGCCAGCCTGTCCCTGGGGCGGCTGGCCGGCCCCGGCTGGGCCCTGCGCGGCCTGCAGCTGGACCTGCCCCTGCGCCCGGGCGCCCCGCTGCGCCTGCGGGCGGCCCGCCTGGACCTGCCCGCGCCCGTGGGCACGCTGCGCGACATCACCCTCACCTGCCGTGACTTCACCCTGGCGGCGCGCGCCGTGCACTGCGCCGCCGGCCGCCTGTCGCTGCGCCATCCGCAGTGGCGGGTGCGCGGGGCGCGGGTGCGCTTCGACCTGGACCTGGTCGGCCCGCGCCGCCTGCGCGTGGACGGCCTGCGTCTGGCCGGCGGCCGGCTGGCCCTGGACCTGCGCCAGCGTGGCGAGGGCTGGCGGGCCAGGCTCCACCTGAAGGAGATGGCCCTGGAGCGGCTGCCACCGGCCTGGCGGGCGGCCCTGCCCCTGCGGGAGCTGCAAGGGCGGGCGAGCGGCGAGCTCAGCCTGCGCGGCGGTCGGCGCCAGCCCCTGCGGGCCGCCGCGGACCTGACCGTGGCCGCCCTCGACTTCAGCGACGCCGCCAGCCTGCACGCCGGCGAGCGGCTGGCGCTGCGCCTGCGCGGCTCGGCCCGCCGCCGGGGCGGCCAGTGGCAGGGCGAGGGCTGGCTGCGCTTCCGCGGCGGCCAGCTCTACCTGGACCCGGTGTACCTGGCCTTCGACAACGACACCGACCTGCGCCTGCGGCTGCGCTGGGACCCGGCCGGCGGCGGGCTCGTGGTGGACGACCTGCAGTGGCTGCAGCCGGACGTGCTCACCGCCTTCGCCGACGGCGCCCTGCGCCTGCGGCCGCGGCCGGCCGTGGCGCGCGCCACGGTGGACTTGCGCGAGGCGCGCCTGCCCGGCTTCTATGCCACCTGGCTGCAGCCCTGGCTGCTGGACACCGCCCTGGCCGAGCTGGACACGCGTGGCCGCCTGGGCGGGCGGCTGCGCTGGGCGGACGGGCGTGTGCAGGGGGTATCGCTGCGCCTGGCCGGCGTGGGGCTGGACGACCGCCGCGGCCGCTTCGCCGTGCACGCCCTGGACGCCCGCCTGGGCTGGGCGGCCGGCGACTACCGGCGCGGCTGGCTGCGCTGGCACGACGGCGCCCTGTACGGCCTGCCGCTGGGGGCGGCGCGCCTGTCCACCGTGGCCTACGACGACTACCTGCTGCTCAACGAGCCGGCCCGCCTGGAGGTGCTGGACGGCGAGCTGCAGGTGGTGGGCTTCGTGCTGGAGGGGCTGCGCCACGGCCCGCTGCGCTGGACCCTGGACGCGCGCCTCACGCCCGTCTCCCTGGCGGCCCTCACCGACGCCCTGCGCTGGCCGCCCCTGGGCGGCACGCTGGCCGCCGAGATCCGCCGCGTGCACTACCAGGGCGGCGTGCTGCGCGTGGACGGGGCGCTGGAGATCCGCGTCTTCGGCGGCGTGGTGCGCGTCGAGCACCTGACGCTGCAGGACCCCCTCGGCCCGGCGCCGGTGCTCACCGCCGACGTGACGCTGCGCGACCTGGACCTGGCCCAGATGACGGCGCGCTTCGACTTCGGCCTCATCGAGGGACGGCTGCAGGGCGAGGTGCGCGGCCTGCGCCTGGTGGGTTGGGTGCCGGAGGCCTTCGACGCCCGCCTGTACACCGACCACCACGGCCGGCGGCGCATCAGCCAGCGCGCCATCGACAACCTGACGCGCGTGGGCGGCGGGCTGGGGGCCGGCTTGTCGCGCAGCTTTCTCGGCCTGTTCAAGACCTTCGGCTACGACCGGCTGGGCCTGAGCTGCCGGCTGCGCAACGGCGTGTGCGAGATGCGGGGGGTGGCGCCGGCGCGGAATGGGTACTATATCGTCAAGGGTCGCGGGCTGCCGCGCGTGGACGTCATCGGCTACAACCAGCGCGTCGGCTGGCGCGAGCTCATCGAGCGCCTCAAGGCCATCGACACCAGCCGCGGCCCCGTCATCCAGTAGCGAGGAAACCGTCATGCCCCATCTGCCGCGCGTCTTTCCCTACCTGCTCGCCCTGCTGCTGCTGGGCGGCTGCGTCACGGTCAACATCTACTTCCCGGCCGCCGAGGCCGAGCAGGCCGCCCGCACCATCGTCAAGGACGTGCTGCAGGGGGCCGACCGGGTCAACACCAACGAGCCGGCCCCCGCGCCGGCGGCGCCCGAGCCCCAGTCGCGCCTGTGGCGCGGCCTGCTGGACCTGCTGGTGCCGCCCGCCCGGGCCGCTGCCAACATCCACATCGACACCCCGGCCATCGCCCGCCTGCGCCGCGCCCTCAAGGCCCGCGCCGGGCAGCTGGCGCCCTTCTACCGCAGCGGCGCCATCGGCTTCGGCAACGATGGCTTTGTGGCCATCCGCGACCTGGGCAAGGTGCCCCTGCGCGACCGCAACCGCCTGAAGAAGCTGGTGGCCGACGAGAACCGCGACCGGCGCGCCCTGTACCGCGAGATCGCCCACGCCAACGGCCACCCGGAGTGGGAAGACGAGATCCGCCGCACCTTCGCCAAGGTGTGGGTGGACGAGGCCCCGGCCGGCTACTGGTACCAGGACGCCGCCGGCCAGTGGCACCGCAAGTAGCCCGTCCCTGACCCCGCACCCCGGCGGCGGGATCCGGCCCGCCGCCCGTTCCCCGCTGCCGACCGTCCGTTCGTCCACTCCGTGAACGGTTTCTCACCGCGAGCGGTTGACATGGCCGCGGCCGTCCCTATTATTGGCACTCATCCAGCGTGAGTGCTAACACGCTACGGACCCTGAACCAACCCAAGGCAAGTTCCAAAGGAGATTCATTGATGAAAATTCGTCCTTTAGCAGACCGCGTCGTACTGAAGCGGGTTGAAGAAGAGCGTGTTACCCCCGGTGGCATCGTCATTCCCGATACCGCGGCCGAGAAGCCGGACCGTGGCGAAATCATCGCCGTCGGCAACGGCAAGGTGCTGGACAACGGCGAGGTGCGCCCGCTGGAGCTGAAGGTGGGCGACAAGGTTCTGTTCGGCAAGTACGCCGGCAGCACCGTGAAGGTGGATGGCGAGGAACTGCTCGTCATGCGTGAAGACGACGTGATCGCCGTCATCGAGGAGTGAGCCAAGGTTTTACAAACATAGATTCAACGGTTTCAGAGGAAGAGAAAAATGACTGCTAAAGAAGTACGTTTCGGTGATGATGCGCGTTCGCGCATGGTGGCCGGTGTCAACATCCTGGCCAATGCCGTCAAGGTGACCCTCGGCCCCAAGGGCCGCAACGTGGTGCTGGACAAGTCCTTCGGCGCCCCCACCGTGACCAAGGACGGCGTGTCCGTGGCCAAGGAGATCGAGCTGGAGGACAAGTTCGAGAACATGGGCGCGCAGATGGTCAAGGAGGTGTCCTCGCAGACCTCCGACGTGGCCGGTGACGGTACCACCACGGCCACCGTGCTGGCTCAGGCCATCGTGCGTGAGGGCATGAAGGCGGTCGCCGCCGGCATGAACCCCATGGACCTCAAGCGGGGTATCGACAAGGCCGTGCACGCTGCCGTCGATCACCTGAAGAGCATCTCCAAGCCCTGCACCGACACCAAGGCCATCGCCCAGGTGGGTACCATCTCCGCCAACTCCGACGAGTCCATCGGCCAGATCATCGCCGATGCCATGGAGAAGGTGGGCAAGGAAGGCGTCATCACCGTGGAGGAGGGCTCCGGCCTGGAGAACGAGCTGGACGTGGTCGAGGGCATGCAGTTCGACCGCGGCTACCTGTCGCCCTACTTCATCAACAACCAGGACGCCATGCAGGTCGAGCTGGAGGATCCCTACATCCTGCTGCACGACAAGAAGATCTCCAACATCCGCGACCTGCTGCCCGTGCTGGAGGGCGTGGCCAAGGCCGGCAAGCCGCTGCTGATCATCGCCGAGGACGTGGAGGGCGAGGCCCTGGCCACCCTGGTGGTCAACAGCATCCGCGGCATCGTCAAGGTGGCCGCCGTCAAGGCGCCCGGCTTCGGTGACCGCCGCAAGGCCATGCTGCAGGACATCGCCATCCTCACCGGCGGCCAGGTCATCTCCGAGGAGGTGGGCCTGTCGCTGGAGAAGGCCAACATCGACGACCTGGG
>JALVPS010000138.1 GCA_027031685.1 Gammaproteobacteria bacterium
CCGCTGGCGCGGCCGCCGTCCCGTGCGCACCCTGCTGCTCATCAGCAGCCGCCCCCTCATGAGCCTGTCCGCCGATCATCCCGTGCAGGCCGCCTTCGACGCCTGCGGCGCCGTCAATCCCGTCGGCCACACCGCCACCCTGGCGCCCCGGCTGGGCCGGGAGGGCCTGCTGCGCCTGCGCCCGGAGCTGATCCTCTCCACCCGCCCGCTGGCCGAGCTGCGCCCCCTGCTGGACGGGCTGGGCCTTGCCGACGTGCCCGTGCGTCACTTCGCGCCCGGCGGCCTGCTGCGTCCCTCGCCTTCCTTCGTGGACGGCGTGGCGCGCTTCTGCGCCGCGGTGGATGCGGTCCGCCGGACGCGGGACGGCGGCGAGTAGTCGCGCAGGGCGGCGGCCACGGCGTGGCGCAGACCGGGCGGCGCGGGCTGGTTGATGAGCAGGGCGAAGCGCCACCACTGGCCATCGGGCCGGCGCACATAGCCGGCCAGATTGCTCACCCCCTGCAGCGTGCCCGTCTTGGCGCGCACGCCGGGGGCCGTCTCCGGCAGCAGGGCGCGGTGCGGGGCGAAGGCGTCCAGCAGTTCCACCAGCTCCCGGGCGCTGAGCCGGTTGCGGCGCGACAGGCCGGCCCCCTCGCGCACCACCGCATCCGGCCAATGGAAACGCCGGGCCAGCGCCGCCGCCACCGCTCGCCGCCCCTTGGCAAAGGTCGCCGGCGGGCCCTCCCGTGCTACCCCCAGCAGCAGGAACAGCTGGTTGGCGATGAAATTGTTGGAATAACGCAGCATGCCGGCCAGCACGGCGCGCAGCGGCCGGACATTGCGGTGGCGCAGCACCAGGCGCGCCCCCGCCGGCAGTGGCCCCCGCCACACCGGTTCGCCCACGGTCAGCCCCGCCGCCCGCAGGCGGTCCGCCAGCAGCTCGCCCAGATAGCGCGCCCCCTGGCGGGCGTCGGCGATGCGCACCCGGTGCGTGCCGGGCGCAAGGCCCGCCCCCAGCCGGCGCGCCAGCGGCACCAGCGGCGTCTGCGGCTCGGCGCTGTGCAGGCCGGACCCGTCGCGGCGCAGGTGCAGGGTGTTGAAATTGGCGGCCAGCGCGCCGGGTGGCGCATCGTAGGGATTGTCTGAGCCCCCCTGCCCCTCCACCGTCAGGCCGGCGGCGAAAAAGCCGTCGTCCAGGCCGATGCCCCGCAGGGCCGGCAGCCCCCGGCCGGCCAGCCGGCGCGCCAGGGCGTCGATCTCCTCCGACACCAGAAACGGATCCCCCAGCCCGCGCACCCACAGCCAGCCGTCGCCGGTCAGATACAGCTCCGTGGCGAAGCGGTGCTCGGGCTCCCACGCCTCCAGCGCCAGCAGCGCCGTGAGCAGCTTGAGCGTCGAGGCCGGAATGCGTGGCACGTCCGGGCGCAGCGCCAGCACCGTGTGGCCCGCCTCGTCGGTGACCAGCAGGCTGGCCGCCGGCAGCGCCCGCAAGCGCGCCAGCGCCTCCGCAGTCGTTGGCGTGGCGGCGGCCGCCAGGCCGGGCAGGAGCAGCAACAGGCCCAGCAGGGCACGGCGGACGGCGTTGGTGACGGCGCGCTTGGGCATGGCAGCGGTTCCCCGTTCCTGGGCAGCGGGCACTCGGCGGCCCGCCACCGATCCTAGCGCGCCCCGCGCCGCGGCACACGGGGAAGTAGGCGTTGTGGGTTGGGCAAACCGAAGCGTGCCCAACAGTGTGACGTAGGCCCGATCAAGCGCAGCGGATCGGGCAGACGGCGCAGCTTTGTGGCAACGCCCGTGCCGGTTTCGCTGCGCTTGAACCGGCCTATGGCGGCGGTGTGGCGGGATGGCAGCGCCCCCGGACGGGATGTGCGTCACAGAACGGGGCCGAGGTTGCGAAATTTCGTAGGTTGGACAAAGCGAAGCGTGCC
>JALVPS010000139.1 GCA_027031685.1 Gammaproteobacteria bacterium
GGCGGATGTCGGGCGGCAGGTGAGCGAGGGCGTCACGGTGCCGCCGGCGGAGGTGCGGGAAGCGCGGGCCGGGGGGCGTGATGGGGAAGGGTGGCTCGCGTGGTCCGAAGTGGTCGGGGTGTATGTGCCGCGCGGGGAGCGGAGCGGGGCCAGGGTATGGCACAGCGCCCCGCCGGCCCGACGGGCGGGCTCAAGCCGGGTGCCGAGGTGCCGATACCGGAAGGATGACGGAGCGTGCGCAAGGCCGCTGGTTCGGCAGGGAAGGCAACAATAATCAATCACTGAGGAGTAACCCATGGCATCCCGCTGGCGGCCCTTCACGCCGCAACAGGTCGACGACATCGAGCGGCTGGCGCAGCGCGACCGGCTGAACATGCTGTTCGACGGCACCCCGGTGGCCATCGTCTCGCTGCTTGGCGCGGCCGGCGTGTATGTGTACCTGCAGGCCGGCGCCCACGCCCCGGGCGTGCTGCTGCTGTGGTACGGCGTGCTGCTGGTCACGCTGGTGCTGCGCGGGGCGGTGGCATGGGCCTACCGTCGGCGCGGCGCGGACACCGCCCAGGCGGCCCCCTGGCTGCTGCGCTACCGGCTGGTTGTGCTGGCCAGCTGCCTCACGGTGGGCAGTATCAGCTTCCTGTTCGACGACCCGGTCATGAGCACCGGCCACCTGCTCACCCTGCTGGTGCTGGTGGGGCTCACGGCCGGCGCCCTGGCCGTGCTGCCCGACTTTCCCTCGCTGGCCATCTATGTGCTCACCCTCATGGCGCCGGCGGCGGTCGTCTCCCTGCGCCACGGCACCGAGCAATCAGTTGGCATCGGCCTGCTCCTGCTGCTGCTGGGCGGCGTCTTCTTGCGCTTCAGCAAGGTATACAACGACAATCTTACCGCCTCGCTGCGGCTGCGCTACCAGAACCGCGCCCTGCTCACCGGTCTGCAACGGGAACGGAACAAGCTGGTCAACCGCCTGGGCCGCATCCTCAACGACAGCTTCAACGAGATCTATGTGGTCGATGCGCACAGCCTGCGCTGCGTACAGGTCAACGCCGGTGCCGTGCGCCGTCTCGGCTACAGCGAGGACGAGTTCCGCCGCCTGCGCCTGACGGATATCGTGGAGGAGCTGGACGAGGCGGGCCTGGAGCAACTGCTGGCACCGCTGCACGAGGGCCGGGCGGAGGTGGTGTTCCACCGCGGCCACCACCGCTGCCGCGACGGCAGCACCTACCCGGTGGAGATCCGCCTGCAACTGTCCAGCAACGAGCAGCCGCCGGTCATCGTGGCCACCGCCCTGGACATCTCCGAGCGGCTGGAATACGAGCGCAAGCTCACCCTCAAGGCCAACTTCGACCAGCTCACCGGCCTGCCCAACCGCCACTACATGCTCAGCCGCATCCGCGACGGGCTGGCCCAGGCGCGCCGCCACGAGCGGGTGCTGGCGCTCTTGTACATGGACCTGGACAACTTCAAGAACGTCAATGACAGCATGGGCCACGCCGCCGGCGACGAGCTGCTGCAGCAGGCGGCCGAGCGCATCCGCGCCACCCTGCGTCACTCCGACGTGCCGGCCCGTCTGGGTGGCGACGAGTTCCTCGTCATGCTGGAGGGCCTGCGCTATGCCGAGGATGCCGAGGTGGTGGCGCGCAAGCTGGTGGAGCGCTTCAAGCAGCCCTTCCGCATCGACGGTCGGCTGGTGTACGCCACCACCAGCGTGGGCATCAGCGTGTTCCCGGAGGACGGCGATGAGGTGGGTCAGCTCATGCAGAACGCCGACACCGCCATGTACCATGCCAAGTCGGCCGGGCGCAGCAAGTACCGCTTCTTCTCCGAGGACATGCGCCAGGCCTCCGAGAAGCGCCTGCGCATCGCCGGACACCTGCGCCACGCCCTGGCCAACGACGAGCTGAGCGTGGTCTACCAGCCGCTGGTGGACGTGACCGAGGGCCGCATCGTGGGGGCCGAGGCGCTGGTGCGCTGGCGTAACCCGGAGCTGGGCCAGGTCTCCCCGGCGCAGTTCATCCCCCTGGCCGAGTGCCTGGGGCTGATCCACGAGATCGGCCAGTTCGTGCTCGACCACGCCGCCCGCCAGGCCCACCGCTGGCGTGCCCTGGGGCTGGGCTTCCGCTACGTGTCGGTGAACGTCTCCTCGCAGCAGTTCCGCAACGGCGACCTGCTGGGCTGTGTGGACGAGGCCCTGCGGAACAGCGGCCTGGACCCGCGCGGGCTGGTGCTGGAGATCACCGAGAGCCTGCTCATCCAGGACAGCCACGACCCGCTGACCATGATCGAGTCGCTGCGCACCCGCGGCGTGACCCTGGCCCTGGACGACTTCGGCACCGGCTATTCGGCGCTCAGTTACCTCAAGCGTTTCCCGCTGCAGATCCTCAAGATCGACCGCAGCTTCATCAAGGACCTGGGCCGGGACGGCAACGACCGCGTGCTGGTGGAGGCCATCATCTCCATGGCCGCCAGTCTCGGCCTGCGGGTGGTGGCCGAAGGGGTGGAAGAGCCCGAGCAGCTGGCCTTCCTGCTGGCGCGCGAGGTGCGCCTCATCCAGGGCTACTACTTCAGCCCGCCGGTGCCGGCGGCCGAGTTCGAGGCCCTGCTGCGGGCCGGCATCGACCCCGAGCGGCTGGCGGTGGCGGCGGAAGGGCCCGCTGTGCCGCCGCCCCTGCGGAGCCGCGCCTGCGTGGTGGACGGCGCGGCCCGGGCCGCGCCGCTGCAGTGATGGACCGCCTCAGGGCAGCAGCATGCCGCGGATGGTGAAGTAGATGATGGCCGCCATGAGGCCGGAAGCGGGCACGGTGATGACCCAGGCGGCGGCGATCTTGAGCAGGGCGGAGCGCTTGACCAGCTGCTTGCGGTAGATCTTCTTCAGCTTCTTGCGCTCCTGCTTGGACAGGGGGGCGGGTGGCGGCGCGCTGCGCTTGAGCTGCTGCAGCATGGCCTTCTTCTCGCGCAGGGGGGCGTTGCGGAAGCGCTCCAGGAAGGCCTCCACCACCGCCCGGTCGGCGCCCTGGTGGTGGGCCTCGATCTCGTCGATCATCTTGGCGTAGGTGGCCTTCAGGTACTCGCGCAGGAAGCCCACGCCGAACACCGCCCCCACCGCGATGTGGGTGGAGGAGACGGGTAGGCCCAGCTGGCTGGCGATGATCACCGTGATGGCCGCCGCCAGGGCGATGCAGAAGGCGCGGCTCTTGTCCAGCTCGGTGATCTCGCTGCCCACGGTGCGGATCAGCTTGGGACCGTACAGGGCCAGGCCGAGGGCGATGCCCAGCGCGCCGATCATCATCACCCACAGCGGGATGGCCGCCTTGCGGGCGATGTCGCCGTGGGCGAGGGCCTCGTTGATGGCCGCCAGCGGCCCCACCGCGTTGGCCACGTCGTTGGCGCCGTGGGCGAAGCTGAGCAGGGCGGCGGAGAAGATGAGGGGGATGGTGAACAGGGAGTTGATGGCCGACTTGGAGTTGTCCATGCCCTGGGTTGCGCGGCGGATGGCTGGGCGCACCAGCAGGTAGGTGACCACGCCCACGGCCAGGCCGATGGTCAGGGCGGTGGCGAAGTCCACCTTCCACACCTTCTTCAGCCCCTTCAGGACCAGGTAGGTGCCGAAGGCCCAGGCCATGACCGCCACCAGCAGCGGCACGATGCGCCGCGCGGCGGCCACCTTGTCGCGCCGGTACATGACCGTGCGCTTGATGAAGTACAGGAAGGCGGCGGCGATGATCCCGCCCAGCACCGGCGAGATGACCCAGCTGGCGGCGATGGTGCCCATCCTGGACCAGTTGGCGATGTCCAGCCCGCCGGCGGCGATGCCGGCCCCCAGCACGCCGCCCACGATGGAGTGGGTGGTGGACACCGGCGCGCCCACCCAGGTGGCGAAGTTGAGCCAGATGGCGCCCGCCAGCAGGGCGGCCATCATGAGCCACACGAAGGTGTCGGTGTCGTTGATGAGGGCCGGGTCGATGATGCCCTTCTTGATGGTGCCCACCACGTCGCCGCCGGCGATGAGCGAGCCGGAGGCCTCGAAGATGGCGGCGATGAAGATGGCCCCGGCCATGGTCAGGGCGCGCGAGCCGACGGTGGGGCCGACGTTGTTGGCCACGTCGTTGGCGCCGATGTTGAGCGCCATGTAGCCGCCCATCATGGCGGCGATGACCAGCAGGTTGCCGCCGTGCAGCTCGCGGCTGGTGAAGAAGATGATGGCCACGATGAACAGCAGGGCCAGGCCGAGCCGGAACAGCTCCTGACGGGCGGGCAGGGTGGCCCGCTCGATGTTGTTGAGGCTCTCGAGTTTCAAGGGGGTACTCTCCTCGATGGTGTGGGCTCTTGCGGGCCGGCGGCGCCGGCCTGCGGGGGTTGTGGCGGCTGCCGTCGCCCCTGCCGCCGGGCGGGGATTTTGACCCATTCGCCGGCAGGCTGCCACAGCCCGGCGGCGCCGATCTTGCCCTAGGTCAAGCCGGTTCGGCGGGGGCGGGCCGCGCGCGCCGCAGCGCGCCCCGCAGATCCTCCAGGATGCGGTAGCCCACGGGCACCAGCAGCAGGCTGAGGAAGGTGGCGTACAGGATGCCGAAGCCCAGCGACACGGCCATGGGGATGAGGAACTGGGCCTGGGTGCTCTTCTCGAAGATGAGCGGCACCAGCCCCACGAAGGTAGTGAGCGAGGTGAGCAGGATGGGCCGGAAGCGGGCCACGCCGGCGCGGCGGATGGCCTCGCCCAGGGGCAGGCCCTCGCGGCGGCGGCGGTTGACGTAGTCCACCAGCACCAGGCTGTCGTTCACCACCACGCCAGCCAGGGCGATCATGCCCATGACGCTCATGATGCTCAGGTTCATGCCCATGACCATGTGCCCCAGCACCGCCCCCACCACGCTGAAGGGGATGACGGCCATGACGATGAGCGGCTGGACATAGGAGCGGAAGGGCACGGCCAGCAGGGCATAGATGGCGAACAGCACGAAGGCGGTGCCCACGCGCAGGCTGGAGAAGGTCTCCGCCTGCTCCTTCTGCTCGCCCTCGAAGCGGTAGCGCAGGCCGGGGTGGCGCGCCAGCAGGGTGGGCAGCCACTCGGCCAGGTCGGCGCTGATGCGCGCCAGGTCGGCCTGTTCCTTGTCCGCGTCGGCGGTCACGTCCAGGGTGCGGTGGCGGTCCACCCGCTTGATGACCGTGAAGCCCTGTCCCGTCTCCAGCTCGGCCAGGGTGGACAGCGGCACCCAGGCGCCGTCCGGGGTGCGGATGCGCAGGCGGCGCAGGGTGGTCAGGGTGTGCCGTTCGCTGGCGGGCAGGCGCACCATGACGCGCAGGTCGTCGCGGCCGCGCTGGATGCGTTGCGCCTCGGCGCCGAAGAAGGCGTCGCGCACCTGCCGGCCGAGGGTCTCCAGCGTCACGCCCAGGGTCTCCGCCTGCGGCTTGAGGCGCAGGCGGATCTCGGCCTTGCCGCTCTCCAGCGAGTCGCGGATGTCGAACACGCCCGGGTAGGTGGCCAGGCGCGCCTTCACCTCCGCCGCCGCGGCGCGCAGCTGGGCGAAGTCCTGGCCGATGAGCTGGACGTCGATGGGCTCGCCGCCGTGGCCGATCTCGGCCTTGAAGGTCAGCTCGCGGGCGCCGGGGATAGGACCGATGAGGCGCCGCCACTGGCGCACCAGCTGCGAGCTGGTCACGTCCAGGGTGCGCTGCTCGGGGGGCAGGATCTCGAAGCTGACGCGGCCGATGTGCGACTGGCCCTGGGTGCCGCCGCCGCGCGCGCTGCCGGCCTGGCCCACGGTGGTCATGATGTGGCGGATGATGGGCTCGCCGTCCGGCTCGCGGTACTTGTCGCGCAGTCGGCGGGCGGCGGCCGTGATGTGGCGCAGGTGGCGCTCGGTGACCGCCAGCGGCGTGCCGGGCGGCATCTCCAGGGTGACGCGCGCCACCTCGCTCTGCACGCGCGGGAAGAAGACGAACTTGTAGCGCCCGCTGACCACCACGCTCATCACCACCAGGGAGACGCTCACGAACAGGGCCACGGTCAGGTGGCCCTGTTCGTGAG
>JALVPS010000140.1 GCA_027031685.1 Gammaproteobacteria bacterium
CTGCGACTGCTGCCACTGGCCACCACCGCGGCGATCCTGCTCTACGTGCTGCTTTTCGACCGCTCCAGCCTGGGAATCGACTACGCTCTCCTGGCGACCTTCTTCTGTTTCTTCGGCTTCACCGACAACCTGGCCATCCTTTTCCACGCACAGATGGCCCACGGGGACCACGTCTTTCTCTTCTCCGCCCTCGCCAGCCAGGTGATCAGCAACGTGCCCGCCGCGCTGCTCTTCGCCGATTTCACCGGGCACTGGCGGGCGCTCCTGTGGGGATCGAACGTGGGCGGGTTCGGCAGTCTGGTGGGCTCGCTGGCCAATCTCATTGCCTACCGGCTCTACCTGCGCGACCCCGCCACCTCGGACACGCTGGCATTCACCCTGGGTTTCCTGGGACTGGGGTACCTGGCCTTCTTCGCCGGCCTCGGCCTCTACTTCCTGGTATGAACAGGCATTCCCCCGTCAGCGGCGGAACAGCCACCAGAGCAGCGAGAACAGCAGGCTCAGCAGGATGGAGGTGGTGATGGGAAAGTAGAAGGTGAAGTTCTCCCGGCGCACCAGGATGTCGCCGGGCAGGCGTCCCAGGCCCGATTTCTGCAGCAGGGGCCAGAGCAGGCCCAGCACCAGCAGCACCAGGCCGAGCAGGATGAGGAAGCGTTGCACTATTTCATGACCTCCAGCAACAGGTTGCCCACGCCGTCCATTTCGCAGCACCAGTCCGGCGCGAGCCAGGTGGTGGCCACCGTTTCGGTGATGATGGCGGGTCCCTGGATGCGCCAGCCCGGCCTGAGCTTCTCCCGCCGCCAGTGCGCCACCGCCGCCGCCACGCCGGCCACCCGGACCTCGCCTTCCGCTTCACATGGGGGCGCTCCCGCCTGCCTTTCAAGGGTCACGGGCAACGCCTCGCCCCGCACCGCCATGCGCAGGTTCACCAGCTCCACCGGCAGCGCCATGCGGTGACCGTAACGCGCCTGGTGGCGCCGATGAAAGCGTTCCTCGGCTTCCCCGGGACTGCCCCGCCAGGGTACTTCGAGCGTGTAGGATTGCCCGCGGTAGCGCAGGTCCAGCGAAGCCTCGAGGGTGCAGTCCCCGGCCGCCACCCCTTCGTTCCCGAGCGCCGCGAGCCCCTCCTCCGCCAGTTCCCGGAGCGCCTCTTCCAGCTCCTCCGTGCCGAGGGTGGCGAGCAGCTGCAGGCGCGTCCGGGTGAGTTGCCGGCCGGGCCGCGCCGCGAGCATCCCCAGGGCCGAGAGCACGCCGCCGTGCACGGGCACCATTGCACGGCGCATGCCGAGCTTCCCGGCCAGGGAACAGACGTGCAGCCCCCCCGCGCCGCCGAAGGAGACCAGGGTGAAGCCGGCGGGATCCTCGCCGCGCTGGACGGAGATGGTGCGCAGGGCACGGGCCATGTGCTCGTCGGCGATGGCGACGATGCCCGCCGCCGCTTCCAGCCGCGTGCAGCCCATGGCCGCCGCCAGCTCGTCCATGACCGCCTCGGCAGCGGCCCGGTGGAGCCTCATCCCACCACCGAGGAAGGCTTCGGGCAGCAGCCGGCCCAGCACCAGGTTGGCATCGGTGACCGTGGGCCGGGCGGCGCCACGGCCGTAGCAGGCAGGGCCGGGATCGGCGCCCGCGGACTCGGGTCCCACCTGGAGCATGCCCCCGGCGTCCAGCCAGGCGATGGAGCCGCCACCGGCGCCGATGGTGTGCATCTCCACCATGGGCACCGCCACCGGCCAGCGGCCGATGCGTCCCTCGCGGGTGAGGCGCGGCTCGCCGTCGATGAGGGCCACGTCGGTGGAGGTGCCGCCCATGTCGAAGGTGAGCAGCTTCTCCCTGCCCGCCGCCCGCCCCGCGAAACGGGCCGCCACCAGGCCGCCGGCGAAAACGCGGTGCGCATGCT
>JALVPS010000141.1 GCA_027031685.1 Gammaproteobacteria bacterium
CCGCTGGGCCGTGGCGGCGGTGGCCGTGGGCGTGCAGGCCCTGGCCGGGGCGCCGGACGTGAGCATCATGACCGGCCTGCTGGTGGGCGCGCGGCAGATCGCCCTGGCCGGCGGCGGCCGGCGCCTTGCCTGGCTGCCGCGGGTGGCGGCGGCCTATGTGGCCGCGCTGCTGCTGGCCAGCCCGCAGTTGTTCGCCACCTACGAGCTGTACAGTCACTCGGTGCGCACCGCCGGCCTCTCCGCGCAGGAGATCGAGAGCTACTCGCTGCGCTTCGGTGAGCTGCTGAGCCTGATCCACCCGCCCGCCCTGTCACGCGAGGACTGGAACATCAGTCAGGTCTATCCCGGCGGCCACGTGCCCCTGTTCCTGTCCCTGTACATTGGCTGGATCGCCGCCGCCTTCGCCGCCTACGCCCTGTGGGCGCGGCGCGGCCCGGCCCTGTTCTGGCTGGGCCTGGGTGGCGTCGGGGTGTTCCTCGCCCTGGGCGGCAACAACCCGGTGGCGATGTGGATCTACCAGGCCATCGCCATCTTCCGCTACCCGGAGAAGTACGTGGTGTTGCTGCACGTCGGCCTGGCCATGCTGGCGGGCCTGGGGGTGGACGCCTGGCTGCGCCGCTACGCCGCGCGGCCGCGCTGGCTGCTGGCCGGTTTGCTGGCCGTGCCCGTGATGCTGGTCGATCTGGCCTGGTTCAACGGCGAGATCAACCTCGAGGCCCCGGCCGACTACTACCAGTTGGACGACATCCCCGAGGTTCGCTGGCTGGGCCGGCCGGATGCCGGCTTCGTCTACACCCGGCCCCGCCACCGCCAGCAGCCGGACAGCGTGCGCGAGGTCTACGCCGAATACCGTCGCCTGCTGTCGCCACACATCGGCACCCTCGCCGGGGTGCGCTACGTGCAGGGCACCGAGGGCCTCACCACCCGCGACCACGCGCTGATCTCCGACCTGCTCGACGATCTGCCGCCCAACGGCGAATTCCTCGCCCACCTCGCCTTCCTCAACGTGCGCTACGTGATGAGCGATGCGCCCCTGTTCCAGCGCAGCCGCTGGCTGAAACGCGCGGCGCTGCAGCTCACGCCGCGATTGTGGGATCTGGGCCAGCCGCGGCCCATGCTCTACTTCCCCGCCACGGTGCTGAACCGGGGCAGCGACTACCTGCCGATGGCGAGCCGCGACCGCGCGATCATCCTCGGCCGGACCGCCTTCGCCAGTACCCCATCGGGAGCCGATGAGACGGGCCTGCGCGGCCAGGTGCTGGAAAGCCGGCGGCCCTCGCCGAACCGCTTCAGCGCACGGGTGCGGGTGGCGGGCCGCGCCCTGCTGGTCTGGAACGAGTCCTTCTATCCCGGCTGGCGGGCGCTGGTCGATGGCGAAGCCCGCCCCGTGGTGCGCGCCAACCACCTGTTCAACGGCGTCTGGCTGGACGACGGCGAGCACGAGGTGCGCTTCGAATTCGTGCCCGGCAATTTCCATTTCGGCCTGCTTCTGTCACTGTTGACCCTCGTGCTGCTCGGCCTCGCCGCCAGCGGCCGACTCCGCCTGCCGCAAGGGGCCAGACCATGACCGCAAGCCGCCATCTCACCGTCGTCATCCCCGTCTACAACGAGGCCAATGGCCTGCGCGCCCACCTCGACGAGATCCTGCGCCACCTCGCCGCCCTGCCCGAGGGCGTCCGCAGCGACCTGCTGATCGTCGACGACGGCTCCACGGACGGCACCCCCGACGTGGTGCGGGCCCTGGGCGAGACGCGCGACGACGTGGCCCTGCTGGTGCTGAACCGCAACTTCGGCAAGGAGGCCGCCATCATGGCCGGGCTGGACCATGCCGATGCCGACGCGGTGATCGTCATGGACAGCGACCTGCAGCACCCGCCCGAGCTGCTGCCGCAGATG
>JALVPS010000142.1 GCA_027031685.1 Gammaproteobacteria bacterium
TGCAGGACCTGCGCGACTACATGCAGCTCAAGCAGGCCGTCGGCAAGCCCATCGGCAACCCGGCGGTGGTGCTCAACGAGCTCATCAACCGCGAGCTGGTCAGGCAGGACGCGGAAAAGGCCGGCATCCCCGACCGGCCCGACTTCCAGCGCGCGCTGGAGAACGAACGCACCAACCTGCTGGTGAGCACCGTGCTGTCCGACCGCCTCAAGGACGTGGACCTGAGCGACGAGGCCCTGCGCAAGGAATACGACAAGCAGGTCAAGGACGCCGACCTCACCGAGTACAAGGCCCGCCACATCCTGCTCAAGAGCAAGGCGGAGGCCGAGGCGGTCATCAAGGAACTGGAAAAGGGCGCCGACTTCGCCGAGCTGGCCAGGAAGAAGTCCACCGGCCCGTCCGCCAACAGCGGTGGCGACCTGGGCTGGTTCGGGGCCGACGCCATGGTGCCGGAATTCGCCGCCGCCCTGAAAAAGATGAAAAAGGGCGAGTTCACCCGCGAGCCGGTCAAGACCCAGTTCGGCTGGCACGTGATCAGGCTGGAGGACACGCGCAAGGTGCCACCGCCCTCCTTCGAGACCAGCAAGGAACGCCTCAAGTCCATCCTCGCCAACCGCGCCGTGCAGGACTACCTGTCCAAACTGCGCGCCTCGGCCAAGATCGAGATCCACCAGCCGGGCCACGATGCCGGGGACGGCAAGCCGGCCACCGGCCAGTAGCCCGGCCGGGCGGGGCACGGCGATTCGCCCCTTCCATACCGGATCCACCGCTGGGCCCCCGCGCCGGTCGTCCGGCCGGCGCGGGCCCTTCCCGCCACCCACCAATGGCACCTGTTCTTGACAAAGGTCAATTCTTTACAGGTTTGTGTGATTTGCTTACCCTTGGCTCAGTCCGGTTGATCCGGGCGCATAAGCAATCCAACTAAGCAATCCAACTGTTTGATTTTCGGTCCCTGCGGACCTTCACACACCTTTATGAGGAGGGAGCGAGGATGAGCCTTAGACTCGTCTCAGCCGTGGCCACGGCTACCCTGGCCCTCGCGGTGTCTTCCTGTACGGCCGGTACAGGAACGAAACCCGGTGGTCAAATCTCACCCAACCTGGGTGGCGGACCCAATAAGCCGAAACACGAGTACAACATCACCATCAACTACGAGCTGGGGATGCACTGTACCGGTTTCGACTTCTCGTACTGTTGCGTCCTGCCGCCCTACAACTCCATCCAGAGCCAGGTCATCAAGACCGCGTCCGATACCAACCCCATCCCGCAGCTCCTGGAGGCCGATCCCAAGGATCCCGGCGTGCTGGTGGATGGCGACCGGCGCATCAAGCTGGCCTACGGGCACGTGGACAACACGTACTCCGAGGGCAACAAGCTGGCGTACTGGAACGTGCCTTACGACGTGGACGGCGATGGCAAGTACGAGGACCACGAGAACGTGGCCAACGCGTACTTCACGCACCTGTACGTGTACAAGGACCTGAAAGGCTCCAACCCCAAGCACACCAGCAAGGACAGCGAGAAGAAGCGCGTCGGCATCGAGATCCCCGTGCCGCAGGACAACGGCCCGGCCGGCGCCGCGGTGCCCAGCCCCATGAAGGACGGCCACCTGCACTACACGGGTGACAAGGGCACCATCGTGTTCACCAAGTCGCCGGTGCTAGACAACGTGCCCATCGTGCTCACCAACCCGGGTATCTGGGACGCCCTGGGCCTGCCACTCACGCCGTTCCTGGACAGCATGGTGGACAACCCCATCACCATCGTCGAGAGCGACATCCGCCCCTACCAGGAGGCCTGGGTGGCCATGGTGGACGCCAAGACGGGCAAGCCCATCATCGACAAGGTCACCGGCAAGCCCGTGCAGTTCATCGGCACCAACCCCATCGACGTGCCCAATTGCGCCAACTGCCACTCCAACAGCAATGCCAACGGCACCAAGTACACGCTGTACAAGGCCGAGAAGGCATTCTGGAAGGACCTGGGGGCAAGCGACTACATCGCCAACCTGAAGGCGACCTCCATCTCCATCCTGCAGATCCACGACGCCAAGCACGGCACCAAGTTCACGGCCAACTACCAGCCCAACTCGCGTTCCACGGCCAACCGCCTGGGCCGCGACCCGGTCCTGTGCCAGAAGTGCCACGCCGACAACGTCATCGGTGTGCTCATCTCCAAGGGCGTCAAGGAGGCCAAGACCGGCCACAAGGTGCCCGGCGACAAGCCGCTGCCACCGCTGACCGAGGCCCTGCACCACGCCCACCAGGTGAACCGCCCGCTGGTCGACTCCCAGGGCCGCACCGGCACCTGCGCCGGCTGCCACCCGTCACACCGTCAGGACGGCTCGCTGGACGGCTACCCGATCACTCCGGACGGCAAGAACACCTATGCCAATGCCGACAACCGGGACACCAAGGGCGGCTGCTTCGCCGGTCGTGACGTGCACTCCAACCCCGGCAAGGAGAAGGATGTCGGCACGCCGGAGCACCTGAACGCCATCGGCAAGTGGCTGCAGGCCAACGTGTCGCAGATCGGCAACGGCAAGGGCGGCAAGGGCCTGTGGTGCACCAACTGCCACAACCAGCTGAGCCGCGAACTGTACCAGCGCGACAGCCTGATCAACGCCTTCGAGCAGACCGGCAAGACCCTGCGCAACAAGTCGCTGCCGGAGATCGCCGCCGCCCTGGGCATCACGGTCAAGGAGCTGGAGACCAAGTACCTGGATCCCAAGCCGGTGCTCGACGCCAGCGGCAAGGACACCCCGGGGAAATCCGGCGTGCTGCTGACCTGGGCCAAGAAGCGCCTGGTGCCGGACATCGCGGTCATCGCGCTGAAGGGTAACGGCCCGCTGGTCCACAAGGACGAAGACGGTGACATCAACGTGGTGCCGCTGTCGGCCAACCCCACCGTGGACGTCAGCAAGCTCAAGCTGCCCGCCGGCGCCACCGGTGCCGCCGCCGTGCCCTACGACGCCGCCACGCACGGTCGTGACTACTGGCTGTCGGCCGGTGCCCCGCACTGCGCGGATTGCCATGCCGCGCCCTATGTGGAAGGCCAGGGTGGTGTGGCGTTCCCCATCAACCAGCCCGGCAAGTACAGCCTGATGCGCTACTCCAAGGGTCACTCCGGCCTCGCCTGCCAGGCCTGCCACCAGTCGATCCACGGCCTCTATCCGGTGACGCCGAACATCGACACCACGACCTACAAGCAGGCCGCGCAGTACAACCCGGACGGCAGCCACGGTCCGCTCAAGTGCGGCGCCTGCCACGTGACCAACGAGAACGGCGTGCCCGTCATTGCCGGCGGCATCAAGTACAAGGGCAAGGAGATCACCAGTGACTACGACACCGCAGTCACCTGGATGCACGCCTCTGCCAAGGACCTCGGCGGCAAGAATCCTCCCAAGGAGGAGTGAGCAGCCGCCACGTGTCCAACTCGACCAACGATGCAAAGGGGGGCCATGTGCCCCCCTCCTGCATTCCATGCACCCGACCTTTTCCGCTCCGCACGGCAAGGCCATGCGGGGCCCGCACACTCGAACCCCAAGGTGAACATTCCGTGAGCAAGCAACCCCTTCGACGACGCATGACGCCTCGCCTGTTCCGCGCCGCCCTGCTGTGGGCGGGCCTGACCGTCCTCGGCGCCCACGCCGAACAGGTGCTGGTCACCGTGGCCGGCACCGACATCACCGACATCGACCTGGAGAGGACCCTCAACAGCTCTCCCTTCGCCACCCAGTTCCCCAGCTGGGACGAGAAGACCCAGGCGCGCCTGCGGGGCGACATCCTCACCCGCCTGGTGCAGGCCGAGCTGCTCACCCAGGAGGCCCTGGCCCAGGGGCTCGACAAGACCGACGTGTTCCAGAAGGAGGTCAACAACTTCCGCACCGGCCTGCTCTACCAGCGCTACCTGAGCCGCCTGCGGGACGCCATCCACATCCCGGCCGACCACGACAAGGCCCTCAGGGAAAAATTCAAGGACAACCCCGACGCCCTGGCCGCCGCCCGTTCGCTGTGGGTGTCGGAGCACTACGACGAGCTGCGCAAGTCGCGCATGGCCGAGCTGAAGAAGAAATACCGCGTCAAGGTGTACACCGACCGGCTCGGCCCCAAGACCCCGCGTGAGACCGTGGTGGCCGAGGGGGACGGCTTCAAGGTTACCCTGGGCGACCTGGTGAAGCCCGACGTGCAGGCCCGCGAGCCGGCCATCGAGGCCCGCCTCAACGAGGTGGTGGAGATCCTGATGGGCGCCCGCGCCGCCGAGGAGGCCGGCGTGGACGTGACGGCCGAGGTGCAGCGGTTCGCCCGCGAGCTGCTGCCCCGCCTGCTGCTGGACAAGAAGGAGAAGGAGTGGATCCCCAACCAGCAGGTGCTGATCGACTACTTCCAGAAGCACCCCAAGCTGGGCTACATCCCCGAGGTGCGCCACATCGGTCAGATCGTGCTCAAGACGCGCGAAGAGGCGGAGAAGGTGCGCGAGCGCATCCTCGAGGGCGAGAGCCTGTTCGAGCTGGCCGGCAAGCTGAGCATCGACCCCTGGGGGCGTGAGCACAACGGCGACATGGGCTGGCTCAGGGAGGGCAGCGGCATGCCGCAGATCGAGAAGGTGCTGAAGACCCTGGACGACGACGAGATCAGCCCGGTCATCGAGACGCCCAAGGGCTTCCACATCGTCACCATCATCGGCCGGCGCGGCGCCCAGCAGCGCAGTTTCAACCAGATCCCGGACCGGGTGCGGCGCGCCTATCTCAACGAGAAGCTGCCCGGCTACCTCAAGTCGCTGCTGGAGAAGTATCCGGTGGAATGGAAGATGCCGGACCACCCCACCTCCAAGGCGGAGGGCAAAAAGGACGCCACCGCCTCCTGACCCGGGAGGCCGTCCGCCGGAAAGGCGCCCTCAGGGCGCCTTTTTGCTGTCCGGCCCGTCGCCAGCCGCCGGCCCCTTCTCCTCCAGCAGGGGCAGCACGTAGTCGTGCATCACCATGTCGTCGATCACGCCGACGTACCGCAGGGCGATGCGCCCGTCGCGGGCGATCACCACACTATATGGCAGGGTCTGGCGGCGGTCGCCCCAGGCCAGCAGCAGGGACAGGTCGCGGCGCGGGTGGGCCACCAGCACCGGGTAATTGATGCCCAGGGAGCGCACCACGTTGGCCAGCTTGTCGCGCTCGTCCAGCCCCACCCCCACGACCTGCAACCCACGCGGGCCGTATTTCTCCTGATAGCGCACCAGCGAGGGGATCTCCACCAGGCAGGGCCCGCACCAGGAGGCCCAGAAATTCACCACCAGCACGCGCCCGCGCCAGTCGTACAGGCGGCGCGGCGTGCCCTCCAGGTCGGGGCGGTTGATGGGCGGCAGGGTCCAGGCACTGGCCGCCTCGGCCGTCTCACCGGCCACGGCCGGGGACCAGGGGCCCGGCAGGACAATGCACAGCAACAGGGGCAACAGGAAACGCATGGGCAACATGACGAGACTCCTCTGACGGACGCGGGGAAGCCCTTTCATACGCCAAGCCCGGCGGTGATGCAAAAAGCCAACGCCCGCTGACTTTCATGCCACGCACCAGGCCGGCGCACGCCTTGCCCGCCCCTGGTGCATTGGGTATTCTCACGCACCACCGTTGTGCAATCACAACAAAACCCTGCCGAGGCAACGCGTCATGAAACTCATCACCGCCATCATCAAACCCTTCAAGCTGGACGACGTGCGCGAGGCCCTGTCCGACGTGGGCGTGCGCGGCCTCACCGTCACCGACGTCAAGGGCTTCGGCCGCCAGAAGGGCCACACCGAGCTGTACCGCGGCGCGGAATACACCGTGGATTTCGTGCCCAAGGTCAAGGTGGAGTGCGCGGTGAGCGCCGACAAGGTGGAGGCGGCCGTGGAGGCCATCGTCAACGCGGCCCGCACCGGCAAGATCGGCGACGGCAAGATCTTCGTGAGCGACATCGGGCAGACCATCCGCATCCGCACCGGCGAGACCGGTCCGGACGCCCTCTGACCGA
>JALVPS010000143.1 GCA_027031685.1 Gammaproteobacteria bacterium
CTGCATCGCGCCCGGCAGCGCGTGTCGGAGGTGATGGTGCGGATCCAGGAGGCAGCGCGCCGCGTGGATGGCACCGCCCATGCCATCGCCGACTCCGGCACCAGGCTCGAGGAACGCACCCTGGAGGCGGCCAGCAGTCTGGAGGAGACCGCCGCCAGCATGACGGAGATCAACACCACCGTGCAGCTCAACTCGAAGCATGCCGAGCAAGCCAGCGCCCTGGCGCAGACGGCTCGCAAGCGGGCCGAGTCCGGTGGCGAGGCGGTGACAAAGCTCGCTCGCGCCATGATGGAGATCGATATGTCCAGTGAAAAGATCAAGGACATCATCTCGGTCATCGACGAGATCGCCTTCCAGACCAATCTGCTGGCCCTCAATGCCGCCGTGGAGGCAGCGCGTGCCGGAGAGCACGGCAAGGGCTTTGCCGTGGTGGCCAACGAGGTGCGCAATCTGGCGCAGCGTTCGGCCAATGCCGCGCAGGAGATCAAGGACATCATCGAGGAGGAGGCCAGTCGCACCGACGAGGGCCTGAAGCGTGCCGAGGAGGCCCAGGCCGGGCTCCAGGCCATCATCGAGTCGATCAAGCAGGTCTCGGACGTGGTGGCCGGCATTGCCAGTGCCAGCGAGCAACAGGCGGCCGGCGTGGAGCAGATCAACCAGGCCATCGTGCTGTTGGACAATGCCACCCAGGCCAACACAGAGCTGGTGGATCAGGTGGCCGAACAGAGCCGTCGCCTGCAGAGCCAGGCCGGCGGGCTGATGGAGGTGGTGGGCTTTTTCCGCCTCGAGGGCGAACGGCGTGGCGCCGGGCCGCGGCGGGCGCCGGATCGTGCCGCCCTGGCCAAGGGGGAGCGGGGCGAGGCCCGCCCCCGTGCGCAGGGCGGCTACCGGGGGCCGGAGCGGCGCAAGGCAGGCCGCCCCTGGAGCGGTCGCCAGGCCGAGGATCAGGTCGGTGGCCAGACCGCCGCCCGGCGGCCCAGGGTGGCCGCCAAGGGGGGCGAGGACGCCTGGGAGTCGTTCTGAGTCAGTCGGCGCGGGCGGTCCACAGCGACACGGCCAGGGCGCCCCAGCCGAGCAGGAAGGCCAGCCCCCCCAGGGGCGTGATCAGGCCCAGCCGGGGAATGCCGGTGAGCGCCAGGGCATACAGGCTGCCGGAGAACAGGGCGATGCCAGTCGCGAACAGCCCGGCGGCCAGGCGCAGCCCGCGGCGGGGCCCCAGCGGCCCCGCCAGCAGGGCGGTCAGGATGAGCGCCAGGGCATGGTAGAACTGGTATCGGGCGCCGGTGCGGAACACGGCCAGCATCGCGACGTCCAGTGCCCCGCGCAGGCCGTGGGCGGCAAAGGCCCCGGCGGCCACCGCCAGGCCCGCCAGCACGGCGCCCAGCGCCGCCGTCCTGTGCATCATCTCGCTTTCTCCTCGTTGGGGGGGCGCGCCTCGCTGTCCGTCCCCGACACGGCTTCCACCAGGCCGATCACCTTCCAGCCCGGCCCCGCCTTGGGCGTGTCGTCCACGCTGAAGATGCGCAGCCGCCCCTTGGGGGTGATGGCGAACATCGGGATCACCCGCTGCTGGCGGGAGGCTAGATAGCCTTCCAGGGTGAAGCTGTCGGTGAGGGGGGTGACCTTGATCTCGGCCCCCTGGGCCAGGAGCGAGGCCAGCCGCTTCCAGGTGGCGTCGGCGCGGAACAGCAGGTGGCCACGCGTCTCCAGGGTTGCCACGCGCCGCTCGGCATCGCCGTTCTGGGGCGGCGGCAGGGTGTAGATGTTATGGCGCCCGAACTCGTGCCGGTACCGCAGGGCGGCCAGTACATTGAGGTGGTCATTCTGCGACAGGCCCAACATGTAGCCGAAGCCCACCAGGTTGAGATGGCGGTCGGCGATCTCGGAGATGGCCTGGCCGTAGAAGACGGGCAGCCCGGCCATGCGCGCATCGCGGATGTTGGGCCAGTGGTTGTCGGTGAGCATCACGGGAAAACCCTGTTCCTGCAACACCAGCCCGATGGCCCGCGCCACCTGGTTGGCACCGATGATGAGCAGCCCGCGGGGCTCTGGTTCGGCCACACCCAGCCAGTGGGCCAGGGGACGGGCCGTGGCGCTCTGTAGCAGCACGGTGGTGATGATCACGAAGAAGGTGAGGGACACCAGCAGCGGCGCCTGGGCGTAGCCGGCCTGCTCCAGGCGCAGGGCGAACAGGGCCGAGACGGCGGCGGCGATGATGCCGCGCGGGGCGATCCACGCCAGCAGGGCCCGCTCCCGCCAGTTCAGGCTGGAGCCGAAGGTGGACACCAGCACGTCCAGCGGCCGCGCCACGAACTGGATGACCGCGAACAGGGCCAGGGCCGGCGGCCCCAGTACCGCCAGCTGGGCCGGCTCCAGGCGCGCGGCGAGGATGATGAACAGCCCGGAGATGAGCAGGACGCTCAGACTCTCCTTGAAGTCCAGGATCTCCTCCACCGGCACCTGCTTCATGTTGGCCAGCCACATGCCCATGACCGTCACCGCCAGCAGCCCCGACTCGGCCTGCACCAGATTGGCGGCGGTGAACACCCCGAACACCGCCGTCAGCGTCACCACATTGGTCAGGTACTCCGGCACCCAGACCCGGCGCAGGGCCAGCCCCAGGCCGTGGCCGGCGGCGGCGCCCAGCAGGCCGCCCACCGCCAGGGTGCGGCCGAAACCGGCCAGCACGTGTTGCCAGGCGCCGGCGCCGGTCGCGCTGGCCAGGATGAACTCGAACACCAGCACCGCCAGCAGCGCCCCCAGCGGGTCGATGACGATGCCCTCCCAGCGCAGCACATTGGCCACTCGCGCCGTGGGTCGCACCGTGCGCAGCATGGGCACGATCACGGTGGGGCCCGTGACCACCACCAGCGCCCCGAACAGCAGCGCCAGCGGCCACACCAGACCCAGCAGCCAGTGGGCGGCCACGGCGATCACCCCCCAGGTGAGCAGCGCGCCGATGCTGACCAGGTTGCGCACCACCGACTCCAGCCCGCGGATCTGGCGCAGCTGCAGGGTGAGGCTGCCCTCGAACAGGATCACCGCCACCGCCAGCGAGACGATGGGAAACAGCAGCTCACCGAACAGCGCGTCCGGACGCAGCCAGCCGGTGACCGGCCCCAGCAGCAGGCCGACCAGCAGCAGAAACAGAATGGCCGGCAGCTTGACCAGCCAGGCCAGCCACTGGGCCAGACTGCCCAGCACGCCGATCAGCGTGAGGGAAAGCAGGATGTGCGCGTGTTCCATGCCCGATCGCCGCCAGGAAGGAAGCGCGATGATAGCCCGGATTGGCGACCGGCGGGGGAAGCACGGCAACAGAGCAGCCACGCCACCCCCGCCAACCCCGTAGGTCGGCCAAAGCGAAGCGTGCCCGACAACCCCGCTTCACCGCCGCCGCGCCTGGGGTATGGCGCGGCCCCCTCACCCCAACCCTCTCCCCCGGCGGGGGAGAGGGAGCAATGACGGAAGCGCTGCAGCTTGCATCCTACTTCCCGACGCCCCCGTAGGTCGGGCAAAGCGCAGCGTGCCCGACAAAATGGCGGGAATGTTGGGCACGGCGCTGGTGCGCCTTTGCTCAACCTACGGCGCTTGACGACGTGGCCTGGGCGTTGGACCGCCCCCTCACCCCGGTGGGAGAGAGGGGGCCATCACCCCGCCGGAGGGGATGGCTCAATGCGTGGACAGTGAACGCGGCAGCGGCCGGCCCAGGGCCTTGCCGGACAGGGGACGCCCGCCGCCGCCGTTGCCGGTGAGTAGCCGCAGCCGGTGGTGCCGGCGTTGAACTGGCTGCCGGCGGGGACGGGGCAGGGGGGTTCGGCCAGGGCGGTGCCGACGGCGAGCAGGGCGCCGAGCACGAGGACGGTGCGCAGGATCATGGGGCTCTCCTCTGGTGGTTGTGGTGGTGGGCGGGTGGTTGCCCGCTCGGGGCGAATATGCCGCAGCCGAATCGGCGGCGGGGGGAGAGGGGCCACAATGTTTACGATTGGAGCCGTGGGGCCGGCGATGGGGTGGGACCGAAGGTGGCGTGGGGCGGAGCGCCCCACACCGGGCAGGATCAGCGCAAGGCGCGGGTGGCGGGGATGGCCGCGCCGATGGCCTTGCCGGTCAATGGACGGCCGCTCACGGGCGCGCCGGTGGCGGTGAAGTCCACGACCTTGCCGGCCTGGGCGCCGGCGGCGCAATCGACGCGGTAGCCGCCGTCGGCCGGTTCCACATTGGCGTCGCCGCCGGCCGCCTCGCAGCCCTGGCAGTAGCCGCAGCCGGCGCTGCCGTATCTGAAGGACTCGCAGCCGGGCACGTTGCAGGAGCGTTCGGCCTGGGCGGCGGAGGCGGCGAGCAGGGCGCCGAGCATGAGGGCAGTCCGTAGGATCATGATGTTTTCCTTTTTGTCGAGTGGATTGATGGCCCGGCCCGAGCGGCCAGACGCGGGTACCATGACGCATATCGCCCGGCGGAACCGGGACGTGGGTGGGGTTTTCGGCCGGGCGTCTCAGCCGCCGGCGCTGCCCTGGCGGGGCCGCCCGCCCTGCAGGCGCAGCACGGCCCGGTCCAGGGGCGAGAGGCGCTGGCCGGCCAGAACGATGCCCTGCAGGTTGAGGGGGTCGGCGGCGGGGATGGCCAGCGGGGCGGCCCTCTCCGTCCGGCGCAGGCGGCGCAGCAGGGGCACGGCCTCCGGCAGGGCGAACTGCTCGCCGGCCACGCCCTCCACGAAGCGGCCGCCGCGCAGTTCGCCGCGGGCCTCGCGCCGCCACAGGGCGTGCAGGAGCTGGCGCCACGGCACGGGCAGGCTCTCGCGCGCCAGCAGGGCGCGGTAGACGACGCCGTAGCGCCGCAGCAGAACGTCCAGCAGCAGGGCCACGTCCTCGTCGGTGGGCGGGCCGTCCGGGCGCGGCAGCAGGCTCCAGCGGCCGGCCAGGTCGAAGGGTGACACCGCGCCGCGCCGACCGCGGCGGCCTCCAGGGCGGGGCCGTTTGGCGGGCGGGGTGAGCAGGGCGCGCAGGCCCGCGAAGCCGTCCGCGGTGACCAGCCCGGCGTTGACCAGCTCGCCCAGGGCCTCCTCCACCTGGGTGCACAACAGCCCCGACGCCTGCACCAGCTCGAAGAAGAAGGCCGCTTTGAGCGACTCCAGGGTGGCCAGCAGGCGCTGCGCCGTGCCGCTCAGGCGACGTTCGGCCGGCACCGGGAACAGGCGCCGCCAGGCGGCCAGGTGGGCGCGGGAGACCAGGGCGATGGGCGTATGGCGCACCGGTCCGCCGCGCCGCCCCGGCGCGGGCGGCACCACCAGCCGCAGCCAGGCGAAGCGGCCGGTCATGCACAGGCCGTCCAGCAGGGCCGGCTGGTAGTCGGCGCAGCGCAGCGGCAGCAGGTCGCGTTCCCAGGCCGCCGCCGGGGCGGAAAAGCCCTCCAGACAGTCCAGCGCCGCCGCCAGCCCCTCCGGTCCGGCGGCCGGCTCCTCCGCCCCCTGCCAATGACACAGAAAGTGCATGAACACCGCCGGCGGGACGGGGGCGATCTCCGCCCGCAGGCGGCCCAGCGTCTCGCGGTGGATGCGCGCCAGCAGACGCCGCTCGCACCAGGCTTCGTCCGCGCCCGTGAACTGGCCGCGGATGACGAACCCCTCCGCCTCCAGGGCCAGCAGGACCGGCAGCACCGCCTCCGCCGACAGCCCCAGCGGCGCGCCCAGCGCCGCGGCCATCACCGGCCCCAGGCCCTCCAGCCGGCTGCGCAGCAGCTCGCGCAGGGCGACCTCCGGCTCGGGGGCGGCCCCCGTCGCCGGCGCCGGGTCGATGGGTGGATCGAGCGCCGCCTCGGGCAGCACCGCGCGCAGCTCCGCCAGCCGCTCCGCCGCCACCCACAAGGGTCCGGCCGGCCCGTGCACGGTCGTGGCGCGGCGGTCGGCGGCCAGGAAGGCGAGCATGGCGGCGGGGGAGGCGTCTGGCGCATCCCCGCCGACCGCCGCCTCCCTCTCCCCCCGCTGCGGGGGGAGAGGGCTGGGGTGAGGG
>JALVPS010000144.1 GCA_027031685.1 Gammaproteobacteria bacterium
CCCCGGCGAGCTGCGCATCACCACCCCGGACGACGAGGTGGAGTACCTGTACGTGTCGGGCGGCATGCTGGAGGTGCAGCCCTTCGGCGTGACAGTGCTGGCCGACACCGCCGAGCGGGCCGAGGAGATCGACGCCCAGGCCGCCGCGGCCGCCCGCGAGCGGGCCCAGATGGCCGTGCGCGAGGCCACCTCGCTCATGGACCTGGCCCAGGCGCAGCGCGAGCTGGCCGAGGCCATCGCCCGCCTGCGCACGCGCGAGGACGCCCAGCGGCGCGGCAAGTTGCGTGAGAAACCCCGCTTCGAACCGGCCCCTCAGCGCCCTCCGCGGGAAGACTGACCCCCACCCGCCCACAGGCTGGTAAGATGGCCCCGGGGCCAACCACCCCGGCCCGAGGAGTCCGCCCATGAACCGTGATTCGCAGCGCCTCATCCAGTCCCTCATCAAGGCCGAGTACTTCCACGAGCGACGCCTGCCCGAGCTGCACAAGCCGCAGTGCACCATCACCGTGTCACGCCAGTGCGGCTCGCTGGGCGAGTCGTTCGCGGAACGGCTGGCGGAGCGGCTCGATCTGCTCTACTTCGACCGCGACCTGCTGGAGGAGACGGCCCGCGAGGCGGGCGTGGACCCGGCGGTGTTCGCGGAGCTGGACGAGAGCGTCAAGGGGCTGCGCCCCAACTGGCTGGAGGTGGTGTTCACCAACAAGCCGCTGCAGCAGAAGCAGTACCTGCGGGCCCTCATCAACGTCATCATCGGCATCTCGCGCTACGGGGGGGTGATCCTGGGGCGCGGCGCCAACTTCGTGCTGAGCGGCACCTTCACCTTCCGCGTGCGCATCGTCGGCTCGGTGCCCATCCGCGCCGGCCGCTACGCGGCCTTCCACGGCGTGGACCTGGAGATCGCCGAGCAGAAGGTGCTGGAGACGGACCGCGACCGCGCCGCCTTCGTCAAGACGCTGTTCGGCAAGGACATCAACGAGCCGGCCGCCTACGACCTGGTGATGAACTCCGACCGCATCGGCGTGGAGGCCATGGTGGACCTGGCCGTGAAGGCCCTGCGCGCCGGCCACTTCTGCCACCGGCCGGACCACAAGGGTCAGGTCGTCAAGTGACCTCCAGCGCCCACTCGGCCCACACCACCACCAGCCCCGCCAACAGGGCCAGCCAGGCGTACCAGGCCGGCTGGTAGAGCAGCAGATAGAGGCCGATCACCGCCAGGCTGGCGCCCAGCAGGTACAGCCACGGGCCCGGCACCAGGTCGCGCCGGCGACGCTGCACGCCGGCCACGATGAGATTCACGCCGGTGGCGAACAGGCTCAGGGCGAACACCAGCCACAGGGCGTGGAACAGGGCCAGCGAGGTCCACACGCCCTGCCCGCCCTCGACGATGGACTGGAACAGGAAGAACAGGATGGCCGACAGGCCCAGGGTGCCGGCCACGCCCAGCACGGTGAGCAGCGCGCCGAGGGCGATCACGAAGCGGCGGGGCGACAGGGTGGCGGCGTGGTGGGTCATGGCGGACTCCGCAGTGGGCGTCACCGGGAGAGTTTAGCGCGGGACTGGGATAGCAGGAGGCGCAGGCGCAGCACCACCAGCTGCGCCAGCTCGGCGCGCATCTCGCGGAACAGGCGCTGCGCCTCCTGTTCGGAGCCGAGCACCCGCGTGGGATCCACCACCAGGTCGCGCCGCACGGACACCCGCGCCGGGCCCAGTGGCGGCCGGCCCGGGCGGCGCAGCAGGAAGCGCACGGTGTTGATGAGGGCGTATTCACGGGCACGAACCTGCCGGTCCACGCTCACCACCTCCCGCGAGCGCTCCACGGCCACCAGGCGCAGCTCCGGCACGTCGGGCGCCGCCTTGTCCAGCACGGTCACCCCCTGGGCCCGCAGGGCGCGCCGCAGGGCCTGGGCGAAGCCGCTGTCGCGCGCCGCGCCGCCCAGCACCAGACGCGGCAGTTCGGCCCCCAGCCCTGGCCCGCCACTGCCGCGCAGGTGGTAGCCGCAGCCGACCGGCAACAGCAGCAACGCGACGAGCAGTGGCCAGAGGCGCCCCATGGCTCAGTTGGCCACGATGTTGACCAGCTTGCCGGGCACCACGATCACCTTGCGCACGGTCTTGCCAGCGACGAAGCGCTGCACGTTGGGCTCGGCCAGGGCGGCCGCCTCCACGGCGCCGCGCTCGGCGCCGGCCGGCACCTGCACCCTGCCGCGCAGCTTGCCGTTGACCTGCACCACGTACTGCACCGTGTCCTCGGCCAGGGCCGCCTCGTCCACCGCCGGCCAGGGGGCGTCCACCACCGCCTCGTCGTGCCCCAGCAGCCGCCACAGGCGGTGGGTGATGTGCGGCACGATGGGCGAGAGCATGCGCACCACGGCCTCGTAGGCCTCCTGGGCCACGGCCCGGCCGGCCGGGCTGTCGTCCCGGAAGCGGCCCAGCTCATTGAGCAGCTCCATGCAGGCGGCGATGGCGGTGTTGAAGGTGTGGCGCCGCCCCATGTCGTCGCTGACCTTGGCGATGGTCTGGTGCAGCTTGCGGCGCAGGGCCTGCTGACCGGCGTCGAGGGCATCGGGGGCCACCGGGGCGGGGATGCCGGCTTCGCAGTGGGCGGTCACCTGCCGCCACAGGCGCTTGAGGAAGCGGTGCGCCCCCTCCACGCCGGCGTCGGACCATTCCAGCGACTGCTCGGGCGGGGCGGCGAACATCATGAACAGGCGCACCGTGTCGGCCCCGTAGCGGTCCACCATGGCCTGCGGGTCGATGCCGTTGTTCCTGGACTTGGACATCTTGCTCATGCCGCCGGGGATGACCGGCTGACCGTCCTGCACCAGGGTGGCGCGCACGATGCGGCCCTTGTCGTCCCGCTCCACGGTCACGTCCTGGGGCGAGAACCACTCGCGGCCGCCCTGCCCGTCCTCGCGGTAGAAGGTCTCGGCCAGCACCATGCCCTGGGTGAGCAGGCGCCGGAAGGGCTCGTCGGAGGACACCAGGCCGGCGTCGCGCAGCAGCTTGTGGAAGAAGCGGGCGTACAGCAGGTGCAGCACGGCGTGCTCGATGCCGCCGATGTACTGGTCCACCGGCAGCCAGTAGTCGGCCCGCGGGTCGAGCATGGCGCGGTCGTTGTCCGGGCAGCAGTAGCGGGCGTAGTACCAGCTGGACTCCATGAAGGTGTCGAAGGTGTCCGTCTCGCGCGTGGCCGGCTGGCCGCGGTAGGTGGTGCGGGACCACGCCGGGTCGGTCTTGAGGGGCGACTGGACGCCCTCCGGCACCACGTCCTCGGGCAGCACCACCGGCAGCTCGTCCTCCGGCACCGGCACCACCTGGCCATCCTCCAGGTAGAGCATGGGGATGGGCGCGCCCCAGTAGCGCTGGCGCGACACGCCCCAGTCGCGCAGGCGGTAGTGCACCTTTTTGCGCCCCAGGCCGCGCTCGGCCAGCCAGGCGGCGATGGCCTCGAAGGCCTGCCCGGAGCTGAGGCCGGTGAAGGGGCCGGAGTCGATGAGCGTGCCCTTCTCCTCACAGGCCCCCTGTGCCAGGTCACACCCGCCGCTGGCCGGGGCGATGACCTGGCGGATGGGCAGGCCGTACTGGCGGGCGAACTCCCAGTCGCGCTGGTCATGGGCGGGCACGGCCATCACCGCCCCGGAGCCGTATTCCATGAGCACGAAGTTGGCCACCCACACCGGCACGGCCTCGCCGGTGACCGGGTGCAGGGCCCTGAGGCCGGTGTCGCGCCCCTTCTTCTCCATGGTGGCCAGGTCGGCCTCGGCCACGGCGCCCTGGCGGCATTCGGCCACGAAGGCGGCCAGCTCGGGGTCGGACTCGGCCAGGTGCTTGACCAGCGGGTGCTCCGGGGCCAGCCCCACGTAGGTCACGCCCATGAGCGTGTCGGGGCGGGTGGTGAAGATCTCGAAGCCGTCGATGCCGGCCACCGGCTCGGCCAGGCGGAAGGTCATCTCCACCCCCTCCGAGCGGCCGATCCAGTTGCGCTGCATGGCCTTGACCTGCTCCGGCCAGCCGTCCAGCCGGTCCAGGTCGGCCAGCAGCGCCTCGGCGTAGGCGGTGATGCGGATGAACCACTGCGGGATCTCGCGCCGCTCCACCGGCGCGCCGGAGCGCCAGCCCTTGCCGTCGATGACCTGCTCGTTGGCCAGCACGGTCTGGTCCACCGGGTCCCAGTTGACGGTGGCCATCTTGCGGTACACCAGCCCCTTCTCGTACAGCCGGGTGAAGAACCACTGCTCCCAGCGGTAGTAGTCCGGGTCACAGGTGGCGATCTCGCGCGACCAGTCGTAGCCGAAGCCGAGCCGCTTGAGCTGGCCCTTCATGTATTCGATGTTCTCGCGCGTCCACCGGGCCGGCGGCACGTGGTGCTTGATGGCCGCGTTCTCCGCCGGTAGGCCGAAGGCATCCCAGCCCATGGGCTGCAGCACGTTCTTGCCCTGCATGCGCTGGTAGCGGGCGATCACGTCGCCGATGGTGTAGTTGCGCACGTGCCCCATGTGCAGCTTGCCGCTGGGATAGGGGAACATGGACAGACAGTAGAACTTCTCCCGGTCCGGATCCTCCGTCACCCGGAAGCTGCCGTGGGACGCCCAGTACTCCTGGGCCTCGCGCTCGATCTCCTGGGGATGATAGGGCTCAGACATGGTGCACCGTGGCCGCCAACGAAAGGCGGCAAGGATAGCAGCGCCGTGACAGGGCTCACAACACGCCGCGCGGGCGCCGCCGGCCCAGGGTCAGGGCCGCTCCCAGGGCCAGCGCGGCCAGGGCCAGGGCGGTCCCGTTGCGCCAGCGGGCGAAGGGGGTGCGGCCGGCGCGCGGCTGCACGCGGGCGGTGAGCACGGCGGTGGTGAACTGGGGCAGACGCCCGGCCAGGCGGCCGCGGTGATCGATGACCGCCGAGATGCCGGTGTTGGTGGCACGCAGCAGGGGCCGGCCCAGCTCCAGGGCGCGCAGGCGGGCGATCTGCAGGTGCTGGTGGGGGGCCAGGGAGTCGCCGAACCAGGCGTCGTTGCTCACGTTCACCAGCAGGCGGGCGGCCGGCAGCAGGTCGGCCATCTCGGCCCCGTAGGCATCCTCGTAGCAGATGGAGCCGCCCACCGCGGTGCCCGCCGCGGGCAGGGGCGTGGCCTGCCGGCCGGGCGCGATGTCGGCCGCCGGCAGCACCACCATGTCCTCCAGCCAGGTCAGCCAGCGGCGCAGGGGGATGTACTCGCCGAAGGGCACCAGGTGGCGCTTGTGGTACCAGGCCGGCGGGCCCTTGCCCAGCCGCAGCAGGGCGTTGTACAGGCGGCCGTCCTGGGCGTGCAGGATGCCGGTGATCAGGTCGGTGTGGCTGGCCACCAGTTCCTTGCGCAAGGGGTCCAGCACCTGGGGCTTGAACAGCCGGTAGCGCCCCGGCAGGGCCACCTCGGGCCAGACGATGAGGTCGGCATCCAGGTGGGCACGGGTCAGCTTCAGATAGCGCTCCACGGTGGGGATGAGCCATTCGGGGCGCCACTTGTCGCCCTGGGCGATATTGCCCTGCACCAGGGCCACGCGCAGCGGCCGCCCCTCGGCGTGGGTCCAGGGCACCTGCGCCAGCCCCCAGCCCGCACCCAGCAACAGGGCGGCGGCCAGCACGGCCAGGCCGGGCCGGCGCCCCCCCCAGACGATGAGGGACGCCAGCAGCGCCGCCGCGCCGCTCATGCCCAGCACGCCCAGCAGTGGACCGTAGCCGCCCAGTGCCAGGCGCTGGCTGTAGCCCACCTGCAGCCAGGGAAAGCCGGTGAACAACCAGCCGCGCAGCCACTCCGCCAGTAGCCACAGGGCCGGCATGACGGCCAGCAGGCGCCAGCCCGTCCCCACACCGGCCCGACCCAGGCGCGCCTGGATCCAGCCCACCGCCGCCGGATAGGCGGCCAGCACGGCCACGAACCCCACGGTGAGCGCGGCGGCGAAGGGCGCCGGGGACTGCCCGAAGGTATGGATGCTGTGGTAGACCCAGGAGGCGCCCAGCCCGAAC
>JALVPS010000145.1 GCA_027031685.1 Gammaproteobacteria bacterium
GAGGGGCGGTATTTAACCGGGATTGCCGGGGGGCGTCAAGCGCGCGGGGCGCCGGGCGGTCAGGACTCCGGCGGCACGTAGTTGTCCACCTGGGAGGCGCCTTCGCCGAAGAAGAACTTCTCCATTTCCTCTTCCAGGAACTTGCGCGCCTTGGGGTCGATGGGGCTCAGGCGGTATTCGTTGATGAGGATGGTCTGGTGGCGCAGCCACTGTTGCCAGGCCTCCTTGGAGACGTTCTCGAAGATGCGCTTGCCCAGCTCGCCGGGGTAGGGGGGGCGGTCCAGCCCTTCGGCTTCCTTCTTCAGCAGCACGCATTGGACCATTCGGCTCATGGGGATCTCTCCTGATGTGGGGTGGGGCGGCGCTCGTCGACCCAGTCCCGCAGCAGGCGCTGGACGGGGGCGGGCAGGCCGCCGGGTGGGCTCTGGCCGGGTTTATACCAGAGCCGCCGGACGGGGGCCAATTCCTCCGCCGCGCCCGGTTCTTCGCGTACCGCCACGTGCCAGGGGGTGATGTGCAGCTCGAAGTGGGTAAAGACGTGCACGAAGGGCGGTGCCGGCCGGGCCGCCGCCACGCGCAGGCGGTAGCGCCGTTGCACCTGGGTCTCCAGGGCCTCCGGCGCGTCCAGCTCGGGCAAGCTCCACAGGCCGCCCCACACGCCGTCGGCCGGGCGCCGCTCCAGCAGCACGGCGCCGTCCCGCTCCAGCAGCAGCAGGTGGGTGGCGCGGCGCGGGCGAGCGCGGGCCGGGCGGCGGCCGGGGTAGCGCTCCGGCTGGCCGGCGGCCAGGGCGCGGCAGGTGGCGCGCAGGGGGCAGGCCGGGCAGTCGGGGCGCGTGCGGCGGCAGACGGTGGCCCCCAGGTCCATCATGGCCTGGTTGTACTCGCGCACGTGCTCTTGGGGAGTAAGGGCCTCGGCCAGGTCCCACAGGCGGCGCTGCACGGCGGCCTGGCCGGGCCAGCCGTCGATGGCGTGATGGCGGGCCAGCACGCGCTTGACGTTGCCGTCCAGGATGACGGCCCGGCCGTGGCCGCTCAGGGAGAGGATGGCGCCGGCCGTGGAGCGACCGATGCCGGGCAGGGCCTGCAGGGTCTCCAGCGTGAGGGGCAGGGCACCGCCGTGGCGCGCCACCACGGCGCGGGCGGCGGCGTGCAGGTGGCGGGCGCGGGCGTAGTAGCCCAGCCCGGACCACAGGGCCAGCACCTCGTCCAGGGCGGCAGCCGCCAGGGCGGTCACGTCGGGGAAGGCGGCCATGAAACGCTCGAAGTAGGGGATGACGGTGGCCACCTGGGTCTGCTGCAGCATGATCTCCGACACCCACACCCGGTACGGCGTGGGATCGCGCTGCCAGGGCAGGTCGTGGCGGCCGTGGCGGTCGTACCAGGCCAGCACGCGGGCGCTGAAGCCGCTCATGGCGCGGCGGCGGTGGCCGGCGGGCCGCTCAGGCGCGCGGCGGTGACGCGCAGGGCGCGCTCCAGCCGGCCGCGCACCAGGGGCGGGCCGATGAGTGGCGGGATGGGGAAGGCGGGCCGCAGCCAGGCGCTGTAGTCGATGTGGGTGCCGCCGTCGGCGGTGGGGCGCAGGCGCCAGACGGCCTTGCCGCCGAGGAAGTCGCTGCCCTCGGGGTCCAGCTCGGTGACGATGAAGCGTGGCGAATGTTCCTGCACCCATTCCTCCCGGGTCAGTTCACGGCAGAAGAACAACACGCAGCCCTGCACGTGGGTGCGCACCCGCACCCGGCCGTCGGCGCCGCGCGCCAGCACGCGGCTGTCGGTGATGTCCGGGCTGAGGCGGTCCAGATGCGCATAGTCGGTCAGGCGCCGGTGCACCTCGGCCAGAGGCAGGGTACTGGAGATGGTCAGGCGCAGCCAGTAGGTGTCGCC
>JALVPS010000146.1 GCA_027031685.1 Gammaproteobacteria bacterium
GTGGCGATGCCGGCGTGGGAGCGCATGCCGACGCCCACCAGGGAGATCTTGACGATGTGGTCGTTGCCGGACACCTGCCGCGCGCCCACTTCCTCGGCGGTCTTCTGCAGCAGGGCGAGGGCCTTGGGGTAGTCACTGCGGTTGACGGTGAAGGTGAAGTCGGTGGTGTTCTCGGCACCGACGTTCTGCACGATCATGTCCACCTCGATGTTGGCGTCGGAGATGGGACCCAGGATGCGACGGGCCACGCCCGGCTGGTCGGGTACGCCGGTGATGGTGAGCTGGGCCTCGTCGCGGTTGAAGGCGATGCCGGATATGATCGCCCGTTCCATGCTGTTCTCCTCTGTGGTGATCAGCGTGCCGGGACCATCCTCGAAGCTGGAGAGCACCCGCAGGGGCACGCTGTACTTGCCGGCGAATTCCACCGCCCGGATCTGCAGGACCTTGGACCCGAGGCTGGCCATCTCCAGCATCTCCTCGAACGTGATGGTGTCCAGCCGCCGCGCCTCGGGCACGACCCGCGGATCGGTGGTGTAGACGCCATCCACGTCGGTGTAGATCTGGCATTCGTCGGCCTTCAGGGCCGCCGCCAGGGCCACGGCAGTGGTGTCGGAGCCGCCCCGGCCAAGGGTGGTGATGTTGCCGTGCTCGTCCACACCCTGGAAGCCGGCGACGACCACCACGCGACCGGCTGCCAGATCCTCACGCATCTTCCGGTCGTCTATGTCAAGGATACGTGCCTTATTATGCGCGCCGTCCGTCAGAATATGAACCTGCGCGCCGGTATAGGAGCGGGCCGGCAGGCCCAGTTCCTGCAGGGCCATGGATAGCAGGGCGATGGTGACCTGCTCTCCGGTGGACAGCAGCACGTCCAGCTCGCGCCCCTCCGGGTGGGGGGTGATCTCGCGCGCCAGCCCCAGCAGGCGGTTGGTCTCGCCGCTCATGGCGGATACCACCACGACCATGTCGTTCCCCTCGCGCCGCCACCTGGCTACGCGCTCGGCCACGGCCTGGATGCGCTCCACGCTGCCGACGGAGGTGCCGCCGTATTTCTGGACGATGAGCGCCATCAGCCGGCCACCGTCTCGGCCAGACGCTCGCACACCCAGTCGGCCACGCCGGCCAGGGCCCCGGGCAGGGCCGCCGGGGCGTTGCCGCCGGCCTGGGCCATGTCGGGCCGGCCGCCGCCGCGCCCGCCCACCTTTTGCGCCACCCAGTTGACCAGCTCGCCGGCCTTGATGCGGTCGGTGTCGCCCTTGGTGACGCCGGCCACCAGGCTCACCTTGCCGTCGCGAACGGTGCCCAGGACGATGACGGCGTGGCCGAGCTGGTTCTTGAGGCGGTCCACGGTCTCGCGCAGGGCCTTGGGGTCCACGCCCTCCAACCGGGCGGCCACCACCTTGACGCCGCCCACGTCCACCGCCTGGCCGGCCAGGTCCTGCCCGGCGCGGGCGGCGAGCTTGGCCTTGAGGCGGGCCAGTTCCTTTTCCAGGGCCTTCTCGGTGGCCAGCAGCTGGCCCACCTTGTCGGCCACGTGCTGCAGGTCGGTGCGCACCAGGGCGGCCACCTCGCGCAGCTGGCGTTCCTCCTGCGCGATCCAGCGCAGGGCGGCCTCGCCGGCCACGGCTTCGATGCGACGCACGCCGGCCGCCACGCCCGTCTCGCCGATGATCTTGAACAGGCCGATGTCGCCGGTGCGGTCCACGTGGGTGCCACCGCACAGCTCGGTGGAGAAGCCGATCTTCATCATCCGCACGCGCTCGCCGTATTTCTCGCCGAACAGGGCCACGGCGCCCTCGCGCAGGGCGTCCTCCATGGCCATCTCGCGCGCCTCGGCGGCGGGGTTGCGGCGGATCTCGCGGTTGACGATGGCCTCC
>JALVPS010000147.1 GCA_027031685.1 Gammaproteobacteria bacterium
CTGCCGAGCAGGGCGAGCGGGCCACAAACCGCGAAGCTCTCGTGACCAAGGCGAAGCGGTGTAGATCCGGCGGTTGTGCGGTGAAGGGGTGCGCACCTTACCTGGGGAGATCTCGCCTTGTGTCTGTAAAGGACGACGCCGAGAGGCGGAGCGAGAAGTCAGCAGAGGCCATAGTAGTGAGGAAGCCCGGGAAACCGGGTGGAGCGAAGGGCCGAACGGGAAGGAGGGTCTGACGACCATGACATTCGACACGGCAAGGCATCAGAAGCCCGCGCGAGCGGGGCGAACCGAACCGAAGGCAGGTGAAGCCCGCCCGAGGGCGGAGCGCGATGAAGCCGTGGCGGCATGGGATGGCGACGCGGACCCGGGGCAAGACCTGCTGCGGCAGGCGCTTGCGAGAGAGAACCTGGTCCTGGCCTGGAGACGGGTCAAGGCCAACAAGGGCAGTGCCGGGGTGGATGGACGCTCGATCGAGCAGACCGCCGAGTACCTGCGCACGGCCTGGCCCCGGATACGGGAAGAATTGCTATCCGGCAGCTACCGGCCCGCGCCGGTGCGCCGGGTGCGGATTCCCAAGCCCGGGGGCGGGGTGCGGGAACTGGGCATACCGACGGTCACCGATCGGCTGATCCAGCAAGCCCTGCTGCAAGTGCTGCAACCAAGGATCGACCCGAGCTTCTCCGACCGCAGCTACGGATTCCGCCCGGGCCGTCGGGCGCACGACGCGGTGCTCTGCGCACGGCGTTACGTGCAGGAAGGCTATCGGGTGGTCGTAGATGTGGACCTGGAGAAGTTCTTCGACCGGGTCAACCACGACGTGCTCATGGAGCGCCTGTCGCGGCGGGTGGCGGACAAGGGCGTACTGCGGCTGATCCGCCGCTACCTGCGGGCGGGCATCCTGAGCAATGGCGTGAAGGTGGAGCGGTATGAGGGCACACCGCAAGGTGGTCCCCTGTCACCGCTGCTGGCCAACGTGCTGCTGGACGAAGTGGACCGTGAGCTGGAGCGGCGCGGCCATCGGTTCGTGCGCTATGCCGACGACTGCAACGTCTACGTGTGCAGTCACAAGGCAGGCGAACGGGTCATGGCTGGCCTGCGTCGGCTCTACGACCGGCTTCGCTTGAAGGTGAACGAGGAGAAGAGCGCGGTACGCAGCGCCCTTGGCAGTCCGTTTCTGGGGTTCGAGTTCTGGATGGCCCCGGGAGGCGAGGTCAAATGCGCGGCATCGCACAAGGCCCTCGCTGCCTACAAGCGGCGCATACGCCAACTCACCCGCCGTAGTCGGGGACGAAGCCTGGAGGAGGTTGCCGAGTCCCTTCGGCAATACGTCAATGGCTGGAAGGGGTACTTCCAGCTGGCACAGACACCGGGGGTATTTCGGCGCCTGGACGAATGGCTGCGCCACCGGTTGCGCGCCTTGCAGCTCAAGCACTGGAAACGGGGCAAGACCAGGTACCGGGAACTGAAGGCACTGGGGGCCACGGATGAGGTGGCCCGACGCATTGCGGCGAACAGTCGGCGGTGGTGGCGTAACAGCCGCTACCTGCTGAACGCCGCCATGCCGATCGCCTTCTTCGACCGGCTGGGTGTCCCGCGCCTCTCATGACCTCAACTTCCCGAACCGCCCGGTGCGGACCCGCATGCCGGGTGGTGTGGGAGGGGCTCGGTCAGGCTAACCTGACCGCCCCTATCCCGATCCGTGCTGGACATCACCCCGCGCACGCTACGCCGCTGGCGGGAGCAGCTGAGGCAGACGCAGCGCTGTGCAGACCGGCGCCAGGCGGCCGCGGCGCAGCGCACGCCGGCCAATGCCCTGAGCGAGGCCGAGCGGGCGCAGATCCTGGCGGTCTGCAACCGCCCCGAATACCGCAGCCT
>JALVPS010000148.1 GCA_027031685.1 Gammaproteobacteria bacterium
ACGCCGGAGCGGGCGGCGCGGGCCATCGCCTTTCTCACCCGCGGCTACGAGCAGGACCTCGAGGCGGTGCTCAACGGCGCCGTGTTCGAGACCGACAACGACGAGATGGTCATCCTGCGCGACATCGAGCTGTACTCGCTGTGCGAGCACCACCTGTTGCCCTTCATCGGCCGTTGCCACGTGGCCTACCTGCCCAACGGCAAGGTCATCGGCCTGTCCAAGATCGCCCGCATCGTGGACATGTTCGCGCGCCGCCTGCAGATCCAGGAGAACCTCACCAAGCAGATCGCCGACGCCGTGCTGGCGGTGACCGGCGCCCACGGCGTGGCGGTGAGCATCCACGCCAAGCACCTGTGCATGATGATGCGCGGGGTGGAGAAGCAGAACTCCGAGATGCGCACCTCGGTGATGCTGGGCGCCTTCCGCGACAACCAGAACACGCGCAACGAATTCCTGCAGCTCATCACCGGCTGAGCGGCCGTGATCCGACTGCGTGCCCTGTCCCTGCAGCGCGGCGGCCGGCCGCTGCTGAGCGATGCCGAGCTGGTGGTCCACCCCGGCGAGCGGGTGGGGCTGGTGGGCGCCAACGGCGCGGGCAAGTCCAGCCTGTTCGCCCTGCTCACCGGCGAGCTGACGCCGGACGGCGGCGAGGTGTCGGTGCCCGCCGCCTGGCGCATCGCCCAGGTGGCCCAGGAGACGCCGGCCGTGGACCGCCCCGTGCTGGACTACGTGCTGGACGGCGATGCCGAGCTGCGCGGCATCGAGGCGCGCATGGCGGAGGCCGAGGGCGAGGCGCTGGCCGCGCTGCACGCCCGCTTCGAGGCCATCGACGGCTACCGCGCCCCGGCCCGCGCCGCCCGCCTGCTGGCCGGGCTGGGCTTCGACGAGGTGCAGCTGGCCCGCCCGGTGGCCGCCCTGTCCGGCGGCTGGCGCATGCGCCTCAACCTGGCGCGCGCCCTCATGGCCCGCGCCGACCTGCTGCTGCTGGACGAGCCCACCAACCACCTCGACCTGGAGGCCGTGAGCTGGCTGGAGGGCTACCTGGCGCGCTACCCCGGCACCCTGCTGCTCATCTCCCACGACCGCGCCTTCCTGGATGCGGTGGTCAATGTCGTGGCGCACATCGAGCAGCGGCGCATCACCCGCTACCGGGGTGACTACAGCGCCTTCGAGCGCCAGCGCGCCGCCCGCCTGGCACAGCAGGCCGCCGCGGCGCGCGCCCAGGAACGCGAGCGGGAACGCCTGCAGCGCTTCGTGGACCGCTTCCGCGCCCAGGCCAGCAAGGCCCGCCAGGCGCAGAGCCGGCTCAAGGCCCTGGCCCGGCTGCAGCCGGTGGCCGCCGCGCCCGTGGCCCGCGCCTACCGCTTCGAGTTCCGCCCGCCGGTCGGTCAGTGCGACCCCCTGCTGCGCCTGGACGCCGTGGCCGCCGGCTATGGCGACACGCCGGTGCTGCGGGACGTGGACCTGGACCTGCGCCCGGGCGACCGCATCGGCCTCATCGGTCCCAACGGGGCGGGCAAGTCCACCCTGATGCGCCTGCTGGCCGGGGTGCTGGCGCCGCAGGGCGGCGAGCGCGCGCCCGGGCCCTGCCTGCGCGTGGGCTACTTCGCCCAGCACCAGCTCGAGCAGCTCGACCCGCAGGCCTCGCCCCTGGCCCACCTGCAGCGCCTCGACCCCAAGGCCCCCGAGCAGGCCCTGCGCGACTTCCTGGGCGGGCTGGGCTTCTCCGGCGAGCGGGCGGAGGCGCCGGTGGCGCCCTTCTCCGGCGGCGAGAAGGCGCGCCTGGTGCTGGCCCTGCTGGCCTGGCAGCGGCCCAACCTGCTGCTGCTGGACGAGCCCACCAACCACCTCGATCTGGACATGCGCCAGACCCT
>JALVPS010000149.1 GCA_027031685.1 Gammaproteobacteria bacterium
CTACGAACCAGGTGGTCGGAGGTTCGAATCCTTCCGGGCGCGCCATTTTTCAATCACTTACGTGCGTTCTTCTGGCCCCCTTGTGACATAAATCGCCTGCTGTGACATTCAGCGCAGGGGTTTCACTCGCTCTGGGCCTCTCCGATAGACCCGTTTCGTCGTCGCGTCCGAGGCGTGCGCCAGGAGTTGGCGGGCCCGTTCCAGGCTTTCGGCGTCGGTGGCGCATTTGGCGCGCAGGTCGCGTTCCTGGAATCGTTCGGTGATCTCTGTCTCGGCCAGCAGGCGGGCCATGTAGCGTTGCCACAGGCTGTCGAATCCGTTGGCTGATCCGTCGTCCTTGAGGTAGCTCTCGCCGCGGCGGTTGCAGAAGAGCCACGGTGAGATGTGGACGGGCCGGGCGGCTTTGGCCTGTTCCACGGCCTGGCGCAGTTCGTCGGTCCATTCGTAGATGATGCGCTTGCCGCTGCTGCGGGCGGTTTTGCTTGGCGTGACGCTGATGCCGTCTTCGCGCAGGTCGGACATGCGCAGGCGCAGCAGGTCGGTTCTTCGCATGCCGGTGAGGAGCTTGAGGCGGATGTAGGCCTGGAGCATGCGGATGGAGCCCTTGCGGCGTTTGCTGGGCAGTGACAGGGCTTCGATGATCTCCCAGTCTTCGACGTATCGGGTGCGCGGCGGACGGCGCAGTTTGCGGAATTTGCCCTCGATCATGGGGTGGCGTTCGATGGCGCCCCATTCGATGGCCTTGGTGAAGGCGTGGGAGAGGATCTCCAGCTCGCGGTTGGCGGCGGTGGGCGCGGTGCGGCCGCGCTTGTCGCGGTATTGGTAGGCGTGTTGCGGCCTGAATGCCCGGATGGGCATGTGGCCGAACACGCGGCGCAGGCGTTCGATGCCGGCGGCCTGGCTGCGCCGGGTGGCGGGTGATTTGGTGGGCATGACTTCGACGGCGTAGCGGTCGAGCAGGGCGGCGATGGTGGCCGGGGTGTCGCGCGGGGTGATGCGTTCGGCCCAGGTCTTGTAGGCCTCCGGCAGGGTCTTGCCGAGGCGGAATCGTTTCTTGCCGTCCCAGGCGGCTTCCTGGCCTTTGGGCACGCGGTAGTAGTAGGCGCCGTGGTAGTGCTCCCACCGCTTGGGCAGCCCGCGGTTCTCGGGTTTGCGCTTACGCGGCGGCATCGTCCAGGGCCTCCCAGTCGGGTTCGGGGATGTCTTGCTGCCGGGCCGGGCCGCCCATGACGGCCTCGAGGTGGGAGCGCAGGACGACGATGCTGCCGTCCGGGCGGCGCTTGTGTTCGATGCCCATGGCATTGAGGGCGCGGTGCTGGGCGGAGGGGATCTTGCGGCCGGTGAGGGCCTCCAGCTCTTGGGGGGTGAGGAACAGGGTCATTTTCCACGCTCCTTTCGTCGGGCCGCCACGGCCAGGCGGGCGGCGGTGATGGCCGCGGGGCGCAGGTCGGGCGGCAGGTCGTTCCAGTTGCGGCGGTTGAGTTCCAGCAGGACGGCCCGCGGGACGAGGGTGAGGTTGTCCAGGCGGATGTCGGTCGGATCGCCGTTGATGAAGGTGACGATGTGGCCATCCGGGATGGGGCCGTGATGTTCTTCCCAGAGGATGGAGTGGACGGATTTCCAGCGCTGACGTTTCGGCCCGTCCATGCGGATCTTGCGCTGACGGATGCCTTTGTGGACGCGCTCTGTGCCGAGTGGTTGGAGCCGCTTTGCGGCCGCTCCGTGTAGCTCGCCGGGCTTGAATCTGTTCTGCGCGCTGCGGCCGCCGGCGTCGAAGGAGATGCCCTTGTTCCAGGGCGTGTGGCCGGACCGGAAGCGGCTGGCGCTGCCTCGGGTGTCGTCGCCGGTCAGACGGCCGGAGCGGGCCGGGTCGGCGTAGAAGTCCTCGCTCTTGCGCAGGCCGAGGCGGGCGGCTTTTTTGTGCACGGAGCGCACGGACCTGCCCAGCTGGTCGGCGATCTCCTGTGCCGTCCGGTGCGGGTAGTCGCGCTCGAGGATACGCAGCTCGTCACTTGTCCACGTCGTCATAGTCCTGCCCCAGCATGGGGATGGGCTTGATGGGCTTGGTGCCGTATTCGCACATGGCCTTCTGGGCGTCCAGCACTAGGCGGGCGTTGCCGATGATCTGGGCCGCCACGCTGGTGATGGCCTTGGAGCGCTCGACTTCGCTCTGCAGGGCCTCGCCCTGCAGGCTCTCGTCGCCCAGGCGCTCCAGCTGGGCGAAGAGGTGGTCGTTGAGGTCGGTGAGTTTGTTTTTCATTTCACACCTTCCTCCCGTTCGCGCTGCAGGCGCATGGCCAGCTCCTGCCGCCACACGCCCACGTGGCGCGGGGCTTCGATGCCGAGTTTGACCTGGCTGCCGTGGACAGCCAGGACGGTGATGGTGATGTCGTCGCCGATGACGAGGGTTTCCATGGGTCTGCGGGTGAGGATGAGCATTACTTGGCCCTCTTGCTGATGGCGATGTAGATGAGGTGCGCCGGGATCGTGACGAAGAGGAACACGAACCCGAACAGGATGGCGAGGATGTGGAGTATCCAGAACATGGTGTTGGTGCTCATGGTCGGTCACGGTCAGATGAGTGCGTCCTGTTCGCCGCCGCTGGCGGCCTCGATGGCGTCCACCCGGCGGGAGGCGAGCTGGGTGAGTTCCTCGCGCTGCTCCGGCGGCAGGTGGCCGATGTGTTCGATGGCGGCCATGGCGGCCTCGCTGGTCTGCGCCTGGTTGATCTGCTCGGCGATCTGGGCGTAGCTGGGGCCGGCCTCGGCGGCCAGGGCCTTCTTGCGCTCGCGCCAGGCCTTGCGGGCGGCCTTGATGTCGCCTTCGTCCTGCAGGCGGGCGGCGAGGTCGGCGGCGGCCTCCAGGGCCTGGTCGCTGTCGGCGCTGGAGATGGCGTCCAGCACGTCCTGCAGGGCGGGCGGGGCCGGCTGGTCCTGCTGCGGCTTGCGCCGTTTGGCGAGGGCGGCGCGGGCGCGCTCGGCGCGGCTGAGGCGTTTGGGCGACGCTTCTTCGGCGGGCACGGCCTCGGCCTCGATGGGTGGCATGTCCATGGCCTCTTCGGCGATGTGCACGCCGCGCAGCACGTCCGGGAAGACGTCGCGCAGGGCCCAGGAGCGGGCACGCATCTGCAGCATGCGGCGCGGGTACTGCTTCCACGGGCCCTGTTTGCCGGCCAGGCCGGCGCGCTTGGCGTCCTCCATGGTGAAGGTGCGGGTGACGGGCTCCTCGCCGCGGCGCTGGACGGTGCAGGTGGCTTCCTGGCCGTCCTCGCTGATGGTCTCTTCGATGCGCACCAGCAGGCCGGAGCCGCGCACGAGGGCGAGCATGGCGTCGCCCCAGATGGCGGGGCGGCCGTTGATGACCGCGATGTTCTGCATGGCCTGCAGGGGAGGCAGGCCGATCTCGGCGCCCCACTGGACGGCCACCAGCACGTTGCCGGGGTTGCCCTGGTAGTCCTTGGGCACGATGCTGGACTTGGCCAGGATGTCGGCGAAGCGCAGGGCCTCGTCGAGGGTCTTGGGGGTGAGGTTGCCGAAGCCGGGGGCTGGCTTGGCCGCCGGGGCGCGGGCCTCGGTAGCGATGGCGGTGTTGTCAGACATGCTTGATCTCCTTGCGGTTGAGGCGCAGCACACGCGCGCCGGGTTTCTCTGTGGTGTGCCGTTCGATGAGCTCGGCCGGCGGGTTCAGGGCCTCGGCCACGGCCTTCCAGTCCGTGCGCCGGGTGGGCTTGTTCTGCTTCCAGGTGGCCAGCCGGCGGCCCTGGTATTCGATGGCCTCGGCGTCGCCGAAGGCGCGCAGGACGATGGCCTCGCGCTCCTTGGCGATGGCCTCCAGGTCCTTGGCCTCCTGCCGGAGGCGGATCATGTCGGCCACGGCGCGGGCCACGGTGACGTCCACGGCCACGGTCTTGCCGGGGGTGTGGCGGCGCCACAGGCGGCGCGCCTCGTCGGCGGTGACGGGCTCGGGCGGGGTGTCGGCGACCACGTGGCGGGCCCACCACTGTTCGGCCTCGTCCAGCATCTCGGCGAACAGGGCCGGGTCGCTGGGGATGGTGTAGATGGCCATCTGCTGCCCCCCGAAGAGCACGGCCAGGTCGCCCGCCTCGGCGCCGGTGATGCCCAGGTACCACTGCACCTGCAGCCAGTAGTGTTCCGGCACCTGGTCGGTGCCCGGCTCGCCCCACTCGTCCGAGCGGTGGCGGGCCAGGGCGTGGGCCGTCTTCACCTCCAGGATGCGGTCGGTGGTGAGGGTGTGGCCGTCCTCCCGCACGCGCACCTGCTTCATGATCTCCGGGTTGATGACGGCCCGGTCGATGTTGGCCAGGGCCACGCTGTCCGGCAGGCGCAGGGTGCGGTTCACGCGCTGCACGCGGCGGCCGGTGAGCTCGCTGTAGCGGCGCGCCACGGCGTCCTCGAGGACGGTGCCCCAGTACATGGCCTCCTCGTTGCCGGCCTCGTCGCTGGCGCGGCCGGTCTTGTCCAGCCACACGTCCAGCGGCGTCTTCCAGGGGTTCAGGCCCAGCAGGGCGCTGATGTCCGTGCCGCCGATGCCGCTGCGGCGCTCGGCCAGCCAGCGGTCGCGGTCCTGTTGTTGCTGTATGGCGCTCATGGCTTGGTAGTCTCCAAAGACCCGACCCAAAGGGGATTAAGACGTATTGCGCTCATGGCAGGTCTCCTTTTCCGTAGGGGCACACGTCGCGCGTGCACCAGATTTCGCTGTACCAGGTGTCACCCGTGGCGTAGGGGTCGATCACCCGCTCGCTGCCTTCGCAGTCCTCGCAGGCCGGGGCGCTGGCGGGATCCTTGCAGTCCCCGCCGCCCGGCCGGTGCGGGAAGGGGTAGGCCAGGCAGTGGCAGGGCTCGCGGCGGCGTCGGGCGGCGCTCATGCCCGCACCTCCACCTGCAGCAGCGGGTAGTAGCGCGGGTCGAAGCCGAAATAGCGCCGCGCCTGGTCCGCCGCCTCGCGCGTGGCGTACAGGTGGCGGATGAGGGGCACCGGCGCCATGCGGTCGCCGTCCGTGTCGGCAATGGCCCACACCATCAGGCGCACCGGCCTGGGGTAGTCCGCCCCGCCGGCCCGGCGGTAGTCCGGGCAGCGCCCGTTGCACAGGCGCACCGGCTTGCGGCAGGTGTCGTAGCGTTCGCAGTCCTGTCTCATGGCCTCGCCTCCCCATCAGGCCGCCGTGGGCGGCGTGGCACCGTCGTTGCCGTCGCGCCCGGCCGCCAGATGCGGCATGGGCACCACCCGGCCGCCCTGCGGGATGCGCACCACCACCTCGTCCGAGGGGCGCACGGCGAGCCAGCGCAGGCCCAGGATCAGCTGGGCCGCCACGGCCGGAAACCGGCGCAGCTCCCGCGTGGGGAAGCGGTCGCCCGGGCGCAGGGCCACCAGCCGGGCCACCGCGCGGTTGATATCGATCGTCAGCATCTCGTTCATGTCACTTCTCCGCGTAGAAACCAGAGACCCGAAACAAAGGGGATTAAGACTCAGACTCAGAAGCGCCTCCGCGCCAGGTCGAAACGTGGGGTGGTGTTGTGCGCGGCGATCAGCGCCCGCTCCGCCTCGATGGCCTCGCGGGCTGCCTGCGTGTAGGGGGTGATGGGGCGCCGGCCCTCGTGCCACGCCTCGCGCAGCGTGCCGGCCTTGATGGCCGCCTCCAGCGCGGCGCGGGCCAGGGCCCGGGTGTCTTGCGTGTCGTCTGTCATCTCTGTCTCCGTGTCCGTCCGTCGTTGAAAACCGCCGGGTCACCCGGGGGGAGGTAGGCCCCGGGCCCCGGCTGCCGGGTTTTTCTCCAGCGGGGGCAATCGGCCCGGCGGAACCCCCTTCAGCTGGGCTGGTGGGGTGTCGGTGAAGAAAAGATTACCCACGGGTTGATTTTAAGTCAATACCCCTAGGTAAACAAAATGCGGGAGCGCCCTCCCGCCGCCCGGCTGGCGGGGTGGGAACAGCGGGAACAGCGGGAA
>JALVPS010000150.1 GCA_027031685.1 Gammaproteobacteria bacterium
GCCCACGATCCGGCCGCCGGCCCGGGCCCGCACCAGCCGGCCATCCTGCCACAGGCGGGCAAGCAGAAAATCGTGCAGCCGCTGCCCGGCCTCCCGATAGGCCTGCGAATCGGGCAGGCGGCTCGCCTGCGCCAGGGCCGAGAGCAGAAGGCCATTCCAGGCGGTGATGACCTTGTCGTCCCGGGGCAGGCTGCGCTGCGTCCGCGCGGCCAGCAGTTTCCGGCGAGCCGACGCCAGCCGCTGACGGGCCGTGGCCAACGGCATCTTCAGTTCCCGGGCCACCTCCGCCAGCGGCGAGACAACGCGCAGATGAAAACCGGCCTCCAGCTCGGGCGCCCCTTCCAACCCCCAATGACGCCGAACCACCGCCAGCTCGTCCGGCGTCAGCAAGCGCGCCAGTTCTTCCGGCCGCCACAGGTAGTACCCGCCTTCCACGCCCGCCGCATCGATGGCCGACAGGCTGGCCGCGTAGCCGCCGCCATCCACCGCCAGCTCCCGCAGGACGAAATCGAGCGTTTCACGCGCCACCGTCACATGGGCCGGTGTATCCAGGACCGTTGCGGCCTGCAGATAGAGGCTGGCCAACTGGGCGTTGTCGTAGAGCATCTTCTCGAAGTGGGGTATCTGCCAAAGGGGATCGACGGTGTAGCGGAAGAAGCCGCCGCCGAGGTGATCCCGCAGGCCCTGGCTGGCCATGCGTTCCAGGGTCAGTTGCAGAAAATGCCGCAGACGTTCGTCCGGCGCGCGCACCTGCTCCGCCAGCAACACCCGCAGCTGGGGTACCGAGGGAAACTTGCTCTGCTCGCCAAAGCCACCGGCCATCTCGTCGGCCAGCTCCCAGGTCTGTTTCCGCAGGCCATGCGCATAGCGTTTGCCCAGATCCGGTGGTGGCGTCGCCGGCAGGGCCAGCGGACCGGGGGCCATGGACTGCCCGGCGGCGCGGGCCAGGGCCGCCATCTCCTCACCGCTTTCCTGCCACTGGCGCGCCAGTTCCCGCAACAGCTCGCCGAAGCGGTCCGGAGGCAGATAGACCGTGCCCACCAACGGATAGCCCTCGGGGGTGATGAACACGTTCAACGGCCAGCCGGCCTGACCCTGCAGCCGTTCCACGAAGGCGATGAGCCGGGCATCCAGGGCCGGCTGCAGTTCCCGGTCCACCTTCACCGGGATGAAATTCTCGTTCAACAAGCGGGCGATTTCCGGATTGCGATAACTCTCCCGCTGCATCACGTGACACCAGTGGCAGGCGTAATAGCCGGAGGAGACGAACAGCAGCTTGTTCTCGCGCCGGGCCGCATCCCAGGCCGCCGGCCCCCACGTCTGCCAGTGAACCGGATCCTGTCCGTGCATGGCGAGATAGGGCGAGGGGTGATCGGCCAAGCGATTGGCGCGCGGCGTCGCGGCCAGCGCGAGCAACGGAATCAGGCATCCCAACCCGATCCACACAGAAAATCGGCGCATCAGATCACCTCCATTCGCAAGGATTCGCCCGGCATGACGCCGGAACGGGCGGAAAGTGTGAATTGTCGCACGGTTTCGGGCATTGCCCTCCGATTCGACCATAATGGGGAACCTTTTCTCCCCGGAGAGCGTGTTTAACGGTATGGCTGCCTCGACCCTCATTCCCTTCCGCCGCCGCGATGCCGATGATTTCGAGCAGCGCATCGGTCCTCACGTGGACGGACTCTATCGCCTGGCCTTCCGCTTCACCGGCAACCGGCACGATGCCGAGGATCTGGTGCAAGAACTGCTGACCCGGCTCTACGACCGGCGCCGGCAGTTGCGGGAGATATCGGATCTGCGGCCCTGGCTGGCCCGCAGCCTCTACAACCTGTACATCGACACGCTGCGCAGTCACAACCGGACCCCCT
>JALVPS010000151.1 GCA_027031685.1 Gammaproteobacteria bacterium
AGATGGAAGTGGCTGAAGCTGTGGCGCAGCGGCGGCTGCTCCAGCACCTCGACCGCTTCACCCGTGAAGCGGCTGCACCAGTCGGCCAGCGCCCGCGGGCTGTCGAACTCCGGCAGGCTCCACAGGCCGCCCCAGACACCGCTGGGCGGCCGCTGCTGCAGGCAGACCCGGCCCTCGCCGTCGACCAGCAGCAGCATGTAGACCTCGCGTACCGGCAGCTCCCGCCTCGGCCGCGGCGCCGGATAGGCCTGCGGCCGGCCCTGCGCCAGCGCCGCGCAGTCCGTGTTCAGCGGACAGGCGTCGCAGGCGGGCGCGCCGCGCCTGCACAGGGTGGCGCCGAGATCCATGATGGCCTGGGTGTAGTCCGCCACCCGCTCGCGCGGCGTGTGGTCCTCGGCCAGCGCCCAGAGCCGCTTGAGCACCGCGGACTTGCCCGGCCAGCCCTCGATGGCGTGGAAGCGCGCCAGCACCCGCTTGACGTTGCCGTCGAGAATGGGGTGACGCTGGCCGCAGGCCAGCGCCAGGATGGCGCCGGCGGTGGAGCGGCCGATGCCGGGCAGTGCCGTCAGGCTGTCGATGTCCTCTGGAAAACGCCCCCCGTGCCCGGCGCAGATGCGCCCGGCCGCCGCGTGCAAGTTGCGCGCGCGGGCGTAATAGCCCAGCCCCGACCACAGGTGCAGCACGTCGTCGAGGGGCGCGGCCGCCAGCGCCTGCACGTCGGGAAAGCGCTGCGTGAAGCGCCGGAAGTAGGGGATGACCGTCGCCACCTGGGTCTGCTGCAGCATGATCTCGGACACCCAGACGCGGTAGGGCGTCGGATCGGTCTGCCAGGGGAGGTCGTGGCGGCCGTGGTGGTCGTACCAGGCGAGGATGCGGCTGGCAAAAGTGGGAGAAGAGGCGGCCATGGATGTGTTGCGGCGGGTGTACCGTCCAGCGGCAAGAGAGGGCTCAGGCACCGTAGTAGTCGCGGTACCAGGCCACGAACCTGGCCACGCCCTCTTCCACCGGGGTATCGGGCTGGTAGCCGACGTCACGCACCAGGTCCTGCACGTCCGCCCAGGTGGCGGGCACGTCGCCGGGCTGCATCGGCAACAGGTTCTTTTGCGCCTCGCGGCCCAGGCACCGTTCCAGGGTGGCGATGAAATGCATCAGCTCCACGGGGGTGCCGTTGCCGATGTTGTACAGGCGGTAGGGCGCCGTGCTGGTGGCCGGGTCGGGGTGATCGCCGTCCCAGTCGGGGTTCGGCGCCGGCACCCGGTCCAGCACCCGCACCACCCCTTCCACGATGTCGTCGATGTAGGTGAAGTCACGACGATGCCTGCCGTGATGGTAGACGTCGATGGGCTGACCGGCCAGGATGGCGCGGGCGAACCTGATGGGCGCCATGTCGGGGCGGCCCCAGGGCCCGTACACGGTGAAGAAACGCAGGCCGGTCACCGGCAGTCCGTACAGATGGCTGTAGGTGTGCGCCATCAGCTCGTTGGCCTTCTTGCTCGCCGCGTAGAGACTGAAAGGATGGTCCACGTTGTCGTGCACGGAATAGGGCATGGAGGTGTTGGCGCCGTACACCGAACTGCTGGACGCGAACACCAGGTGGCGCACGTCGTTGTGGCGGCAGCCCTCCAGCACGTTGGCGAACCCCACCAGGTTGGTATCCACGTAGGACCGGGGATTCTCCAGCGAATAGCGCACGCCCGGCTGCGCGGCCAGGTTGACGACCGCCTCCGGCTGGTGGCGCCGGAATGCATCGGCCATGGCCGTGCGGTCTTCCAGATCCACCCGCAGGTCGGTGAAAGCCGCATGGTCCAGTGTCCGCGCCAGGCGCGCGCGCTTCAGCTCAACGTCGTAATAGTCGTTGAGGTTGTCCAGCC
>JALVPS010000152.1 GCA_027031685.1 Gammaproteobacteria bacterium
CGAAATCGCGCCGGCGCTGGCGGCCCTGGCCATCGTCATCATCTGCAGCTATGCCGTGGCCGCCAACCGGGCGCGCATTGCCGGCGTCGGTCTCGACGTCTTCGCCCTGGTGGTGATCCTCAATGCCCTGGGCTACGCCGCCGGCTGGTGGCTGGCCCGCCTCTACCGCTTCGATTTCCGCCATCGCCTGGCCCTGGCCATCGAGATCGGCATGCAGAACGCCGGCCTCGGCGTGGTGCTGGCACTGGAACACTTCCGCGACACGCCGGAGACGGCCCTGCCCGGTGCCCTGTTCGCCGTCTGGTGCATCGTCACCGCCGCCGGCGCATCCGCCGCGCTGCGCCGGCGGGCGCGGCTGGCCGGCGGCGCCATCTGAAACCCGCCCCGGATTGCCAACTGCCTCACAGATCGGCGCATCCACCGGCCCGATTCCTCATGCCGGCGGCGGAAAATCCGCTATTCTGGACATACCCCCCACGCATCACGAGGTCTTTCCCCATGCTCAAGCACAGCTATCACGCGCGCCTGTCGTTCTGGCACGTGGTGCTGGCCGTGGTCCTGCTCGCCGTGGCCCTGCCCCTGCTGGCCACCGAGACCGCACCGGAGCGGACCCTGGCCCAGGCAGCCCGCAACATGCGCGCGGCCCTCGACACCTTCCGGCCCGTCCTGCGACAGCACCCCGGCTACGTGGTCAGCCTGGCGGACGAATACCTGGCCCCGCTGGTGGACATGGACACCGCCGCCCGGCTCGCCCTGGGCCGGCACTGGCGCAGCGCCGACGCAAGCCAGCGCACCCGCTTTCGGGAAGAATTTCGCCGCCTGCTGCTGCGCAACTATTCGCTGCTGCTGGCCAATCACCTGCAGCGCCATGACCTGCCCCGCTATCGCATCGTGTTCCGGCCGGTGCGCACCGACACCAGTGAAGACTATCGCCGTCTGCGATCGGTATTCCGCATCCCCCATCGCGCCGACGTGCCGGTGGACTACGCGCTGCACCGCGTCCACGGCCAGTGGCGGGTCTACGACGTGTCCATCGGCGGCGTGAGTCTGCTGCACACCTACCGGGCGGTGTTCGAGAGCCGCCTGCGCAGCGTCGCCCTCGACGATCTCATCGATCAGATGGCCCGGCAGAACCGCCGGCCCGTCAGCGCCGGCTGACGCCGGCGTTTCAGGAGGCGCCCCGAAAGGGCGCCGGCCGCAGGGTCGCCCAGCGCGCGAGGAAATCGGCCAGTTCCGCCGCCGCCATGGGGCGGGCGATGAAATAGCCCTGAAAGCGCGCGCAGCCCGCGGCCTCGAGGATCCGCGCCTGCTCGGCGCTCTCCACGCCCTCGGCCAGGACCGGGATCCCCAGGCTGGCGCCAAGCCCGATGATCGAGCGAATCAGTTGATGATCCCGTTCATCGACGAGGATGTCCTGGACGAAACTCCTGTCGATCTTGAGTTCGCCGATGGGCAGCTTGCTGAGCAGGCTCAGGGAAGAGTAGCCGGTGCCGAAATCGTCCAGCGATATGACCAGGCCATCCTCGCGCAGGCCCGTGAGCAGATCCCGGGCCTGATCGATGTCCTCGATGAACAGGCTCTCGGTGATTTCCACCACCAGCTCCCGATCCCCGGCCCGCCAGCGCCGGTGGGCGTCGAGCAGTTTCAGCACGAAACCGGCATCGAACAGCTGGCTCACCGAGGCATTGAGGGCCAGGCGGAACGGCTCGCCACAACGGTGACGGTCGATAAAGGTCCGACTCTCCGCCAGGGCCTGCTCGATGACAAAGCCGCCCAGCTCCGGCATCAGCCCCATGCTCTCCGCCACCGGGATGAATTCGTCCGGCGGCACGCTCCCCAACGTCTCACTGTCCCAGCGCAACAGCACCTC
>JALVPS010000153.1 GCA_027031685.1 Gammaproteobacteria bacterium
GCCCTCGGGTTACCCCGCCCTGGATTCCGGCTCACCCTCGCTTCGCGAGGCTGTCCGGAATGACGGGTATTACTGCGCACTCACTCACCCCCTCGTCATTCCGGCCGGACCCCGGCCTTTGGCCGGGGGGAGAGCCGGAATCCAGCCCTCGGATTACCCCGCCATGGATTCCGGCTCACCCTCGCTTCGCGAGGCTGTCCGGAATGACGGGTGTTAGCCCGGAACATCCGGAATGACGGCGAAGAAAACCCTGCAAGACATCGACAACGAACTGGAGCGGGCTGTATTCCTCTCCCGCTACGACACCCCCCGCCAGCGCCTGCTGCGGCTGGCCGGTACGCTGCTGCTGGTCGCCCGCCACGGCCTGCGCGGGCTGCTGTACGTCTGGCCGTTGACCCTGCTGCTGTTCGTGGATTTTCCCGGCGCCTGGGACCTGATCCGCCTGCTGCTGGTGACGCTGGCCGGCGCCGCCTGGGTGCGGTTCGTCTATGGCGCGGTGCGCGACGATTACCGGCGCTTCCTGGCCGGGCGGCTGCTGGACGCGCGCGGCCTGCGCAAGGTCTTGTGAATGGGCCGACCGGTATAATGACCCGATGAGCGCCCACGAAGTTTCCACCACCTGCCCCTACTGCGGCGTCGGCTGCGGCATCCTGGCCTCGGTCGACGAGGCCATGAACGTCAGTGTGCGCGGCGACCCCGACCACCCGGCCAACTTCGGCCGCCTGTGCTCCAAGGGCGCGGCCCTGGGCGAGACCGTGGGGCCGGACAACCGCCTGCTGTACCCGGTGGTGGACGGCGGGCGCACCGACTGGGGCCGGGCGCTGGACCGGGTGGCGGCCGGGTTCCGGCGCGTCATCGAGGCGCACGGGCCCGAGGCCGTCGCCTTCTATGTCTCCGGCCAGTTGCTGACCGAGGATTACTATGTCGCCAACAAGCTGATGAAGGGCTTCATCGGCGCGGCCAACATCGACACCAACTCGCGGCTGTGCATGTCCTCGGCGGTGGCCGGCCACAAGCGCGCCTTCGGCAGCGACAGCGTGCCGTGCAGCTACGAGGACCTGGAACGCGCCAAGCTCATCGTGCTGGCCGGTTCCAACGCCGCCTGGTGCCACCCGGTGCTGTTCCAGCGCATGCGCCAGGCCAGGAAGGACAACCCCGACCTCATGGTGGTGGTCATCGACCCGCGCCGCACCCCGAGCTGCGACATCGCCGACCTGCACCTGGCGCTCGAGCCCGGCACCGACGCCCGCCTGTTCAACGGCCTGCTGTGCCACCTCGACCGGGCCGGCGAGGCCAACGCCCTGTTCGTGGAGCGCTGCACCGAGGGCGCGGCCGAGGCTCTGGCCGCCGCCCGCGCCACGGCCGGCGACCCGGACGCGGTGGCGGCCCACTGCGGCCTGCCGGCGGAGCAGGTGCGCGCCTTCTACCGCCTGTTCGCCCGCACCGAGCGCGTGGTGACGGTGTTCTCGCAGGGCATCAACCAGTTTTCCTACGGCACCGACAAGGTCAACGCCATCCTCAACTGCCACCTGCTCACCGGCCGCATCGGCCGCCCCGGCATGGGGCCGTTTTCCTTCACCGGCCAGCCCAACGCCATGGGCGGGCGCGAGGTCGGCGGCCTGGCCAATCAGCTCGCCGCCCACCTGGAACTGGACGACCCGGCCCACCGCGACCGGGTGCAGCGCTTCTGGAACGCGCCGCGCATCGCCGAGCGCCCCGGCCTCAAGGCCGTGGAGCTGTTCGACGCCGTCGCCGACGGCCGCGTCAGGGCGCTGTGGATCATGGCCACCAACCCGGCCGTCAGCCTGCCCGACAGCAACAAGGTGCGCGCCGCGCTGCAGGGCTGCGAGTTCCTGGTGGTGTCGGAC
>JALVPS010000154.1 GCA_027031685.1 Gammaproteobacteria bacterium
AGCCGACCTCCATGAGCGCCTTCTCCAGCTGTTCCAGCCCCACCTCGCGCAGGTCGTAGCGCACTTGCAGGTGGAAGTCGTCGATCACCTCGACCGCGCGCACGCCGCGCGCGTCGGCCAGCAGCAGGGCCGCGCCGGGCGCCTTGAGCTGCGCATCGCAGGGGCCGCGCAGGGCGATGACGCGCTCGTAGAGGATGGGGGTCGTCTCTCCCATACAGGATAAGCCTAGACAGGCCCGGGGATTTTGCAACCGCGCCCTGTGACGCGCATCACGTCCCGGTGGGTCCGTCGTCTGGCAGCAGGCGGTCCAGCAAGCTGCGCAGCTCGTCCAGCCGTTGCAGCAGGGTGTCCCGCCCGCCGCCGGCGGGGGCGGATGGCTCTTGGGGGGCGTGGAAACCGTGCAGAAAGCGCGGCGGTCGTTCGTCGCGGGCCGGCAGCTGCTGCAGCCAGCTGCCGTTGTGGTGGTGCTGCAGGCCGTCCAGCACGCCGGCCACCTGCTCGGCGCCGGCGAAGGGGAACAGGGCGCGAGCGCGCTCGCCCAGCTCCTCGGCGGTGAGCGGGCCGTGGCGCAGCAGCAGGGCCAGCACCACGGTCTGGGCGGCGGTGAGCTGCAGGCGCTGGGCCAGGCGGGGATGGTAGCCGGGCGGCGGCCCGGCGGCCTCCCCCCCGGCCGGGACGGCCAGCTCCAGCCGCTCCAGGCGGCGCAGGGCACGGCCCACGGCGGCGGCATCCAGGGGTGGGGCGCTGCCGGTGTTGCAGGCCGCCAGCAGGTCGCGCACGGTGACCGGAGTGGTGGCAGGCAGGTGCAGGCTCAGCTCGACCAGCACGCCGAGCACGCGGCTCTCCACGGGGGACAGTTTGATGTCGCTCAACATGGGCGGGGCAGGGCAGCATGCGGCAGTCGGCCGAGTGTAGCACGCGGCAGGCCGGCCAGATCGCGGTGCGTGGCCACGGCCACGAAGCCGCGCGCGCGCAGCAGGGCGCGCACCGCCGCGCCCTGGTCGTGGCCATGCTCCAGCAGCAGCCAGCCGCCCGGGTGCAGGCGGTCCGGGGCGCCGTCCACCAGGGCGCGCAGCGCGGCCAGCCCGTCCGGCCCGGCGGCCAGGGCGGCGCGCGGCTCGAAGGGCAGGTCGCCGCGCGTGAGGTGCGGGTCGCCGCTGGCCACGTAGGGCGGGTTGCTGACCAGGGCGTGGTAGCGGACGCCGCGCGGCAGGGCGGCGTACCAAGGGCCGTGGTGGAAGGCGACGCGCGCTGCCAGGTCCAGGCGGCGGGCGTTGTCGCGGGCCACGGCCAGGGCGGCCGCGCTGGCGTCGCTGGCGTCGAGGCGCCAGGCGGGCCGCTCGCTGGCCAGGGCCAGGGCGATGGCGCCGCTGCCGGTGCCCAGGTCGGCCACGCCGCACGGGCCGGCCGGCAGCTGCGCTAGGGTCAGTTCCACCAGCAGCTCGGTCTCGGGGCGGGGGATGAGCACGGCCGGGGTGACGCGCAGCGGCAGTGACCAGAACTCGCGCTCGCCGGTGAGGTAGGCCAGCGGCTCGCCGGCGGCGCGGCGCGCCAGCAGGGTCCGGAAGCGCGCTGCGGCGGCCGCCGCCACGGGCCGCTCGGGCCAGGCCAGCAGGTGGCTGCGCGGGCGCCCCAGCACGTGCGCCAGCAGCGCCTGGGCCTCCAGCGCGGCCTGGGGGCCGGCCAGCCGCTGGCGGGCGGCGCGCAGCAGGTCGGCGATGCGCGGCGCACTCACGGGGGCTCGGTCAGGCCTCTTCCCGGGCCAGGGCGGCCAGCTGCTCGGCCTGGTACTCGTTGAGCAGGGGTTCGATCACCAGATCCAGGTCGCCGGCCAGGATCTCGTCCAGCTTGTAGAGG
>JALVPS010000155.1 GCA_027031685.1 Gammaproteobacteria bacterium
TGCGCACCGGCTTCACCCACGACACGCGCGATCGCACCGTGTTCGCCACGCGCGGCAACCTGCAGCGTTTCAGTCTGGAGGCCAGCGTGCCCGGCAGCGAGCTGGAGTACTACAAGGCCAGCTACCGCAACACCCTGCTGGTGCCCCTGGCCGAGTGGCTCACCCTGTCGCTGCGCGGCGACGTGGCCTACGGCGCCGCCTACGGCGATACCTCGGACCTGCCCTTTTTCGAGAAGTACTACGCTGGCGGCATCCGTTCCGTGCGCGGCTACCGCGCCAATAGCCTCGGCCCCCGCTCCTCCACCGACGACCCCTTCGGTGGCAACTTCCGCGTGCTGGGCAGCGCCGAGTTGTTCTTCCCGGCCCCCTTCGCGCGCGACAACCGCTCCGTGCGCATGGGCGCCTTCGTGGATGTCGGCAACGTGTTCGCCCGCTCGGAAGACTTCGACAGCGGCGATCTGCGCGTGGGGGCGGGCATCTCCTTCGAATGGCTCTCGCCGGTGGGGCCATTGACTTTCAGCTTGGCCGAAGCGTTAAATGACCGCGAAGGGGATGAGCCGCAGATATTCCAGTTCAGCATCGGCGGTTCGTTCTGATTCCCGCAGGAGGACTCCATTGACCAATCCATTGCCCCGCCTTTTCCTGGCGCTGCTGCTGTGCATCGCCCTGCCTGCCGCGGCCCTGGCCGACACCAAAGTCGCTGCCGTCAACATCAACAAGCTCATGGAGGGCGCTCCGCAGGCGCAGGCCGCCAGCGAGGATCTGAAGAAGCGCTTCGCGGCCCGCGAGCAGGCCCTGCTGGAGGAGCGCGACCAGATCAAGAAGCTGGAAGAGCGCTACAAGCGCGACAAGGACATCCTGTCCAAGTCCGAGCGCGAGAAATTGGAGCAGGAAATCCGCGACCGGCGGCGCGAGTTCAAGCGCAAGTCGGACGAGTTCACCGAGGACTTCAGCCTGGCGCGCAACGAGGCCCTCAACAAGCTGCAGGCCGACGTGTACAAGGCCATCGTCGACGTGGCCAAGCGCGAGAACTACGACCTGGTGGTGAGCGAGAGCGTGCTGTACGCCAGCAAGCGCGTGGACATCACCGACAAGGTGCTGGCGCGCCTGAAGGAGCTCTACCAGCAGTCCCACTGATCTGCCGAGCCGGTTTCGCACCCCGTGTCCGTCACCGTTGGGGAACTCGCCGCCCTTCTGGGGGTGCCGCTGGAGGGGGACGCCACCGTGTCCATCCACGGCGTGGCGCCGCTCAACCGGGCCGGCCCCGGCGAGCTGGGCTTTCTGGCTGATCCCAGGTACCTGCCGGCCCTGCGCGAGACGGGCGCCAGCGCGGTCATCCTGCGCGCCGAGCACGCTGCCGAGTGTCCCGCGCCGGCGCGCCTGATCGCCGACGACCCCTACCTGTGCTACGCCCGTGCCGTGCGCGCCCTGTTCCCGGAACCGCCGGCGCCGCCCGGCGTTCATCCCAGCGCCGTGGTGGGGCAGGGCTGCACCGTGCCGGACTCGGTGACCCTGGGTCCCGGCGTGGTGCTGGGCGACGGCGTGGTGCTGGGCGAGCGGGTGCGCATCGACGCCGGCTGCTACGTGGGCGACGGCGTGCGCATCGGCGCGGACAGCTGGCTCAAGTCCCGCGTGGTGATACAGCACGATGTGATCATCGGGCAGCGCTGCGTGATCGACTCGGGCACGGTCATCGGCAGCGACGGCTTCGGCTACGCCAACGACCACGGCACCTGGCTCAAGATCCCCCAGCTGGGCACGGTGCGCATCGGCGACGACGTGGAGATCGGCGCCAACACCACCGTGGACCGCGGCGCCCTGGAGGACACGGTCATCGGCGACGGGGTCAAGCTGGACAACCAGATCCAGGTGGCCCATAACGTACAGATCGGCGAGCACACGGCCATCGCCGGCTGCACCGGCATCGCCGGCAGCGCCAAGATCGGTCGCCACTGTGCCATCGGCGGCGGCGTGGGGGTGGTGGGTCACCTGGAGATCACCGACAACGTGGTCATCACCGGCATGACCTTCGTGGCCCACCCCATCGACCGCCCCGGCAGTTACTCGTCCGGCGTGCCCATGCAGGAAACCGCCCGCTGGCGCCGCAACTACGCCCGTTTCCGCCAGCTGGACGACATCGCCCGGCGGCTGGCGCGGCTGGAGAAGCGCCTGCTGGCGGACGACGAAGAGGTGTAGGGACGCACCCACCGACAACCGGCAGGACGGCCACCGGCAGGCCCGGCCCGTCGTCCAGCCATCAGGAGCAAGGCCTTGAAAGAACTGCACATCGAAGACATCCTGCGGCACCTGCCGCACCGCTATCCCTTCCTGCTCATCGACCGCGTGGTGGCATTCGAGCCGGGCAAGGGCCTCACCGCGCTCAAGAACGTCACGTTCAACGAGCCCCAGTTCCAGGGCCACTTCCCCGGCCACCCCATCTTCCCCGGCGTGCTCATCCTGGAGGCGCTGGCGCAGGCCTCCGGCGTGTACGAGTTCGCCAGCCGCGAGGAGGCTGGGCTGGAGTCGCGCTTCATCTACCTGTTCGTGTCCATCGACAAGGCGCGCTTCCGCCGCCCGGTGGTGCCGGGCGACCAGCTCATGCTGCGCATCGAGCCCATCTCCAAGAAGCGCAACATGCTCAAGGTGGCCGGCACGGCCACGGTGGACGGCCAGGTGGCGGCCACGGCGGAGCTGATGTGCGCCGAGCAGGAGGTTGCCGATTGATCCACCCCCAGGCGCTCGTGGACCCGAAGGCCGACCTGGCCGATGACGTCCAGGTCGGGGCCTTCACCATCATCGAGGCCGGCGTGCGCATCGACGCCGGCACCTGGATCGGTCCCCACGTGGTGCTCAGGGGCCCCATGCACATCGGGCGCCACAACCGCATCTACCAGTTCTGCTCGCTGGGCGAGGCGCCGCAGGACCTCAAGTACCAGGGCGAGCCGACGCGGCTGGTGATCGGCGACCACAACACCTTCCGCGAGTACGTCACGGTCAACCGCGGCACGGTGGGCGGCCACGGCGAGACGATCATCGGCAGCCACAACCTGGTGATGGCCTACGTGCACATCGCCCACGACTGCATCATCGGCAACCACGTCATCTTCTCCAACGCCGCCTCCCTGGCCGGCCACGTCACCATCGACGACCACGCCATCCTGGGCGGCTTCACCCTGGTGCACCAGTTCAGCCACATCGGCGCCCACGCCTTCACCGGCATGGGCACCGCCCTCAACCGCGACCTGCCGCCCTACACCCTGGCCTCCGGCAACTACGCGCGGGCGGTGGGCATCAACAAGGAGGGGCTGCGCCGGCGCGGCTTCCCGCCGGAGGTGATCCGCGCCCTGTCCACCGCCTTCCGCCTGCTCATCAAGGGGCACGACCGCGAGCGCGCCCTGCGCGAGCTGCGGCCGCTGGAGGAACGCTACGAGGAAGTGCGCCACTTTGTGGACTTCGTGCGCAACAGCCGGCGTGGCGTGGTCCGTTAGCAGACGCCTAGGCGGAATCCGGCGACCGCCCCAGCATCTCCAGCACCAGCCCGTCCAGCGCCACGGCCTCGCGCCGGTCGGCCAGCCGCCGGCGCACCTCGGCCAGCCGGGCCGCCATGGCGCGCCGCTCGGGGGTGTCGTCCAGCAGCGGGGCGAGGGCCGCCGCCAGCCGCTCCGGGGTGGCGGCGTGCTGCACGAACTCCGGCACGATGCCCGCCTGGGCGACGATGTTCACCAGCCCGATGTGCGGCACGCGGATCAGCCGCCGCAGGATGGCGTAGCTGAGCGGCGCCACTCGGTAGGCGATGACCATGGGCACCTGCATGAGGGCTGTCTCCAGGGTGGCCGTGCCGGAGGCGGTGAGGATGGCCGTGCACAGCTGCATCACGTCGTAGGGGGAGGCGTCCGTCACCAGCTGCACCGGCAGGTCTGCGGGCAGGTGGCGGCGCACGAAGTCCGGCTCGATGCCCGCGGCCACCGGCAGCACCAGCTGCAGCTCGGGCCGGGCGGCGCGCAGGCGGGCCGCAGTGGCGGCGAAGGTGGGCAGCAGGCGCTCGATCTCGCCGCGCCGGCTGCCCGGCTGCAGGCCCAGCACCGGCGCGTCGGCGCGCAGCCCGAAGCGGGCCAGGGCGACGTCGCGGGGCAGGGTGGGGCGCACCCGCGCCGGCAGCGGGTTGCCCACGTAGCGCACCGGGATGCCGTGGCGGCGGTAGAAGTCCACCTCGAAAGGGAAGATGACGGCCATCATGTCGATGCGCCGGCCGATCTCGTGCACCCGTCCGGGCCGCCAGGCCCACACCTGCGGGCTCACGTAGAACAGCACCGGGATGCCCAGGGCCTTGGCCCGCCGCGCCAGGCGCAGGTTGAACTCCACGTAGTCCACCAGCACCAGCAGGTCCGGACGGTGGGTGGTCAGGCGCCGCTCCAGGGTCTTGAGGGCGCGGCGGATGCGCGGGTAGTGGCGCAGCACCTCCACCAGCCCCACCACCGCCAGGCTGCGGTTGTCCACCACGATGTCCGCGCCCGCCTCGCGCAGGGCCGCGCCGCCCATGGCCTCCAGGCGCAGGTCCGGGGTGCGTGCGCGCAGATCGCGCGCCAGGGCCGCCGCCAGCAGGTCGCCGGAGCGCTCGCCGGCCACCATCAGCACGCGCTCGCCCGCCACGGCCGCCCTCAGCCCAGCGCGGGCGACTGCGCCACCAGCTCGCCGATGCGCATGGCCGTGGCCAGGGCGCGCCGCCCGTCGGCGCCGCTCACCGTGGCCGGCCGGCCGCTGGCGATGGCGTCCAGAAAATCCTCGATCTCCGCCCGCAGGGCGTCGCTGTCGCCGCCCTCCACCACCTCGTGGCGGATGTCCGGCACGCCCGGGAACATCTCGCCGGCGCCCTTGCGGTACACGTCCAGCACGCGGGCCTGGAAGTCGATGGCCAGGTAGGCGTCGCGCTGGAACAGGCGCATCTTGCGCTCCGACTTCTGGCTCACGCGGCTGGAGGTGACGTTGGCCACGCAGCCGTTGGCGAACTCCAGCCGGGCGTTGGCGATGTCGATGTCCGGCGACAGCACCGCGGCGCCGCTGGCGCGGATGTCCGTCACCTCCGCGCCCACCAGGTTCAGGATCAGGTCGATGTCGTGGATCATCAGGTCCAGCACCACGCTCACGTCCGTGGCGCGCGGCTTGAAGGGCGCCAGGCGGTGCGACTCCACGAACAGCGGTGGCCCCGCCAGCCGCTCCCCCAGGGCGCGCACGGCCGCGTTGTAGCGCTCCAGATGCCCCACCTGCAGCACGCAGCCGTTGGCCTCGGCCAGGGCGATCAGCTCGTCCGCCTGCGCCAGCGTGGTGGTGATGGGCTTCTCCACCAGCACGTGGATGCCCCGCGCCAGGCAGTCCCGCGCGATGGCGTGGTGCAGGGTGGTGGGAGTGGCGATGCTCACCGCGTCCACCCGGTCCAGCAGCGCCCGGTAATCGGTGAGCGCCTCGCAGCCGAGGGCCGCCGCCTGCCCGGCGGCCACCCGCGCGTCCGCGTCCACCACCGCCACCAGCTCCGCGGCCGGCAGCGCGGCGTACTTCTGGGCATGGAACTTGCCGAGGTAACCCACCCCGATCACCGCGCAACGTAGGGTCATGGAGAGGCGCTCCCGTCAGCCGGTGGAAGGACCGCGCAGTCTAGCACGGCGCCGGCGGCGCGCCTGCGCGGCGCGGGCCGGGACCGGGGTGGCAGCGGGGGCGCATGGCGAGGGCTGCGGCCAGGGCGTCCAGCAGGGCCGGCAGCCGGCGCCGCAGCGCGGCGGGCGGGCGCAGCACCAGCACGCCGCTGCCGCGCAGTCCGCGGCGGGGGGCGGGGAAACGCAGCTCGCCGGCCAGCCACGGGACGGCGGGTGGGACCAGTCCGGCCAGCACGTCGCCCCCCTCATGGAGGGGGTAC
>JALVPS010000156.1 GCA_027031685.1 Gammaproteobacteria bacterium
GCCCGTGCGCGACTGCCGAATCATCTGCCCACGGTGAAACTGCTGGCCGCCACCCGGATGAAGCTCGGCCAGCCGAAGCGGGCCATCGAGGTGCTGGAGCCGGCGGTGGCGCGCAACGGCGACGATCCCCAGCTGCTGGCCCTGCTGGGCAACGCCTATCTGCGGGCGGGACGCTTCCAGGAGGGGTCCGACCTGCTGGCACGGGCGGTGGAACTGGCTCCCGGGATGGCCACCCTGCGCACCCAGCTGGCGCTCGGTCTGCTGGCCCAGGGCGACACCAGCAAGGCCATCGGTGAGCTGGAGTCCGCGGTCGAGCTGGACCAGGACCTGCTCCAGGCGGACGTGCTGCTGGTACTGTCCCATCTGCGCAATGGCGAGACCCAGGCGGCACTGAAGGCGAGCAGGGCGCTGGAACAGCGCATGCCCGACAACCCGGTCTCCTACAATCTGACCGGCCTGGCCTACCTGGCCGCCGGCGATACCGCCAGTGCCGAGGAGCGTTTCCACAAGGCGCTGCAGGTCGATCCCAGGTTCGTCACTGCCCATATCAACCTGGCGCGGGTGGCACTGAAGAAGGGGGATCAGGCGGCGGCGGAGAAGCAATACCGGGCCGCACTGGCGATTTCACCCGGAAATTCCAATGCCCTGATCGGGCTGGCCGCCCTGGCGGAGCGCCGCGGTGACAGGCGCGCCATGCTCGGCTGGCTGGAGAAGGCGCGGGAGGCCAATCCGGGCTCGGCCAAGCCGGGCCTGCTGCTGGTGGACGCCTACCGCAAGGGGGGCGAGAAGCTGAAGGCACTGCAGGTGGCCAACGAACTGGCCTCCCGTTTCCCCAATCAGCCGCAGGTATTGCGCGCCCTGGGACTGACCCAGCTGGAGGCAGGCGAAAGCAACAGTGCCACTCGCTCGATGCGCCAGCTTACAAACCTGCAGCCCAACGCGGCCAACTTCACCCTGCTGGCCAGGACCCAGCGGGCGGCAAAGGACGAAGAGGGGGCGGCGAAGAGCCTGGCCCGGGCGCTGGAACTCGACCCCGCCTATCTGCCGGCACTGGCCGAGCGGGGCACCATGGCGCTGCAGAGACGCGACTATGAGGCGGCATTGCAGAGTGCGCAAACGATCCGGGAGAAACGTCCGGACAGCGCCGTGGGCGACGAGCTGGAGGGTGCGGCGCTGCTGGGTCAGGGCAGGGTCCCGGAGGCGATCGCCGCCCTGGAACGGGCCTACTCCCGGCAGCCCACGGCCAAACTGGCGGTTCAGCTGGCACAACTCCATGCCCGGCAGGGTGACAGGGAGAAGGCCCTGAAGGGGCTGCAGCAATGGCTCCAGCAGCATCCGGACGATGCCGGAACCCGCACCTTCTATGCCGTGATGCTGCAGGGCATGGGGCGCGACGATGCGGCCATGGCACAGTACGAACAGGTGTTGAAGGTGGCGCCCGACAACACCATGGCGCTAAATAATCTGGCCTGGCTGTATCAGGCTCGCGGCGATCGCCGGGCGGTGGAGCTGGCCAGGCGCGCCTACGACCGGGCCTCGAACCGGCCCGAGATCGTCGATACCTACGGCTGGGTCCTGGTCCGGTTCGGCGAAGTGCAGCAGGGGCTGACCCTGCTGCAGGAGGCGCACGCCAAGGCGCCGGAGAATGCGGAGATCGCGTACCATACCGGTCGCGCCCTGATCGAGGCCGGGCGCAGGGAGGAGGGGCGCAAGCTGCTGCAGCGCCTGGTCCGCGACCACGCCGACTCGCCGTTCGCGGCGAAGGCGAAGGAGCTGCTGCAATAGGGCGCGGCAATTGCTTCCGCGGAAGCGCCGGGAGCGGAGAGCGCGAAGGGTTTCAAACGGGAAGTCCCTGT
>JALVPS010000157.1 GCA_027031685.1 Gammaproteobacteria bacterium
GTGGGGGCCTGGGGGTTGATGTCGCGGAAGGCGGTGACGTCGTCGTTCTCCAGCACGATGTCGGCGTTCATCTCGCCGCGGGCGATCTTGCAGAAGATGCAGTCGGCGTGGCTGTCGGGCGGGGTGTCGTTGGGGGTGGTTTCGCTCATGGTGGGTCCTCCTTTTTAGCAGTTTAGTATCGGGTGCGCCCTTCGAAGGCGCGGGTAAGGGTCTGGCTGTCGACGTATTCCAGCTCGCCGCCGAAGGGGACGCCCTGGGCGATGCGGCTGGTGGTGACGCCGTGCCGGCGCGCCATTTCGCCGATATAGTGGGCGGTGACCTCCCCCTCCACGGTGGGGTTGGTGGCCAGGATGATCTCGCGGACGTGGCCCTCCGCCAGGCGCCGGTCGAGGCGGTCCAGGCCCAGGTCTTCCGGGCCGATGCCGTCCAGGGGCGAGAGGTGGCCCATGAGCACGAAGTAGTAGCCGCGGAAGGCGGACGACTGTTCGATGGCCAGCACGTCGGCGGGGTTTTCCACCACGCACAGCAGCTCGCGGTTGCGCGCCGGGTTGCTGCAGATTTCGCAGCGTTCGTGTTCGGTGAAAGTGCGGCAGTCGGCGCAGTGGCCGACGCGGGTGAGGGCCTGCTCCAGCACCTGGGCCAGGCGGCGGCCCCCGCTGCGATCCCGCTCCAGCAGGTGGAAGGCCATGCGCTGGGCGGTCTTGGGCCCCACCCCGGGCAGGCAGCGCAGGGCGTCCATGAGCTGCTGCAGCAGGGGGGCGTCGCTCACCCCGTCAGAACGGCAGGTTGAGGCCCGCCGGCAGCCCGGCGGTGAGGCCGGCCATCTTTTCCTTGGTGGCCGCCTCCACCTTGTGCACGGCGTCGTTGACGGCCGCCGCCACCAGGTCTTCCAGCATCTCGCGGTCGTCCATCACGGCGTCGTCGATATGCACGCGGCGCACCTCGTGCTTGCCGGTCATCACCACCTGCACCATGCCGCCGCCCGACTGGCCGGTCACCTCCATGCGCGCCAGCTCCTCCTGGGCCTTGAGCATGGTCTCCTGCATCTTTTGGGCCTGTTTCATGAGATTGCCCAGACCGCCTTTCATGTGTGCATCACCTCTCGTCAGTCGTTTTCGGGTTGGATGGAGCCGGGGACGAGATCGGCGTCGAAGGTTTCCTTCAGGCCCTTGACCACCGGATCAGACTCGATGGCCGCCTCGGCCGCCAGTTGGCGGGCCCGGGCCTCGCGCCGGGCGCGCGCCGCGGGCGAGTCGGGGGCCGCCTCGTCGATCTGCACGTGCACCTTCACCGGCCGGCCCCAGTAGTCGCCCAGGGCGGCGCCCAGCCGGGCCAGGGCGGCGTCGCTCAGCAGCGACTCGTGCTGGCTGGCCAGGCGCAGCTCGACGCGCCCGCCCTTCACGGCCACCAGGCTGCAATGGTGGGCCAGCTGGCGGGTGACGCCGGTGAGCGAGAGCTGGCCCAGGATGGCCTCCCAGTCGGCCTCGTCGACAGTGTCGGTCGGGGGCGGCGGGGCCGGAGCCGCCCTCGGCGCGGCGGGCGGTGGCGAGGCATCGGGTATGGCCGGACGGGACGCCCCAGCCCCGGCCCCGGCCGGTGCAGAGGCCGGCACCGCCGGACCCTGTGCGGTGGCCGGGGCCGCCTCCACCGGGCGGAAGGCCAGCATGCGCAGCAAGGCCATCTCCAGGGCCAGGCGGCCGTCGGGCACCAGCGGCAGGTCGCGCCGCGCGCGCAGGGCGATCTCGTAGCAGAGCTGCACGTCCTCCGGGGCCATGAGCGAGGCCAGGGCGCTCAGCTCGTGGCCATCCTCCGGCAGCAGGTCCAGGCTGTCCGGCACCTGCTGCACCAGGGCGATGTCGTGCAGCAGGGTGACCAGCCCGGCCAGGATACCGTCGTAGTCGGGCGCCAGCTGGTCCAGGGCGGCGGCGTGCTGCATGGCCATGGCGGCGTCGCCGGCGGCCACGGCGTCCATGAGCTGGAACAGGTAGCGGCGCGAGACGGTGCCCAGCATCTGCCCCACGTCGTCCTCGCGTACCGCGCCGTCGCCGAAGGCGATGGCCTGGTCCAGCAGGCTGAGGGCATCGCGCAGGCTGCCCTCGGCGGCGCGCGCCAGCAGGCGCAGGGCGGCCGGCTCGTGTTCCACCCCCTCGGCGGCCAGCACGTGCGCCAGGTGCTCGGCGATGAGCCGCTCCGGCACGCGCTTGAGGTTGAACTGCAGGCAGCGGGAGAGGACGGTGACGGGCAGTTTCTGCGGGTCGGTGGTGGCCAGCAGGAACTTGACGTGCGGGGGCGGCTCCTCGAGCGTCTTGAGCAGGGCGTTGAAGCTGTGCGTGGACAGCATGTGCACCTCGTCGATGAGGTACACCTTGAAGCGGCCGGCGGTGGGCGCGTACTGCACGTTGTCGAGCAGTTCGCGGGTGTCGTCCACCTTGGTGCGCGAGGCGGCGTCCACCTCGATGAGGTCCACGAAGCGGCCCTCGGCGATCTCCCGGCAGGCGCTGCACTCGCCGCAGGGATGGGCGGTGACGCCCTGCTCGCAGTTGAGGCACTTGGCCAGGATGCGCGCCAGGGTGGTCTTGCCCACCCCGCGCGTGCCGGTGAACAGGTAGGCGTGGTGCAGCCGCCCCTGCTCCAGGGCGTTGACCATGGCCCGCAGCACATGCTCCTGGCCGACGATCTCCTCGAAGCGGCCGGGACGCCATTTGCGGGCGAGAACCTGGTAGCTCATGGCGTGGTGGTCGGTGCGGTCCGGTGGGTGGCGGGGCGGCAAGGGAAAGCGGGGTCTGCACCAGCCACACCCCGGCACCCGAGTCGGCTGCTACCGTTGCTCCCTTCCGGGCCTGGCGGGGTTTACAGCTTATCGTCGCGGGGGGACCGATGCAGACCGCGGCAGTATATCAGACCGGCGCGCGGCGGCCACGCGGCCGCGGGGTGGCGCCCGGAGGACACCGCTCACCTGGGATGCTGGATGACCTGGTCGCGCAGGTACACCGGCAGGGCCTCGGCCGGGGGGACGGTCTCGCCGCGCGCCAGGGCGGCGGCCGCCAGGCGGGCCACGGCGGCGGCGTGCGGCAGGGCCTGGGGATCGGTGGCGCGCAGGCGCTCGCCGAGGCGGCGGGCCAGGGCCTCGCCGTGGGTGGCGAAGCCGCTGCCCACGCCGGCGCAGGGCGGCAGGTCCGCGGGCACCGGCACCTGCTCGGGGGCGATGACGCACTCGTCCTGCAGGGGCTCGGCCAGGCCGTCCTCGCCGCGCCGGTAGCAGCACCAGTACACCTCGCCCATGCGCGCGTCGCTGGCCGCCGCCACGGCGGCCAGCGAGGTCGCCTCCAGCCCGCCCTGGGCCAGCGCGGCCAGGGTGGAGACGGGCACCACGGGCAACCCGGCGCCGAGGGCGATGCCCTGCGCGGCGGCGGCGGCGATGCGCACGCCGGTGAAGGCGCCGGGGCCGCGGCCGAAGGCGACGGCGTCCAATGCGCGCACGTCGAGGCCGGCCTCGGCCAGCAGCGCGTCCAGCATGGGCAGCAGCAACTCGGCGTGGCGGCGCGGCGCCACCTGGAATCGCTCCAGCATCTGCCCGTCCAGGTAGAGGGCGGCGGAGCAGGCCTCGGTGGCGGTCTCGATGGCCAGCAGGCGGCTCATGACGCGGCCCGCAGGAAGTCGATGGCCGTCTGCCGGTCGGTGAGGTGGGGCATGTCGGGCAGGCTGGCCAGGAAGGCGCGACCGTAGCGCTTGCCGGTCAGGCGCGGGTCGCAGATGACCAGCAAGCCGCGGTCGGTGACGTCGCGGATGAGCCGCCCCACCCCCTGCTTGAGGGTGATGACCGCCTGCGGCAGCTGGTAGTCCATGAAGGGGCTGCCGCCCTGTTCGCGCAGGGCCGCGAGGCGCGCCTCCAGCACCGGGTCGCCGGGGGCGGCAAAGGGCAGCCGGTCGATGACCACGCAGGACAGGGCGGCGCCGCGCACGTCCACCCCCTCCCAGAAGGCACTGGTGCCCAGCAGCACGGCGTCGCCGGCGGCGGTGAAGCGCTGCAGCAGCTCGTGGCGGGTGCCCTCCCCCTGCACCAGCAGCGGCCGCCCGTCCAGGGCGTCGCGCAGCAGGCCGGCCGCCTCGCGCAGGGCACGGTAGCTGGTGCACAGCAGGAAGCTGCCGCCGGGGTTGGCGCGCAGCAGGGGCAGCACTTCGGCCACCCAGCGGGCGGTGTAGTCGGGCCGGTTGGGCTCGGGCAGGCCCGGCGGCAGGTAGAGGCGGGCGTGGCGGGCGTAGTCGAAGGGGCTGGCGTACTGGCGGGTGACGGCGTCCTCGATGCCCAGCCGGGCCAGGAAGTGGCTGAAGTCGTCACCCACCGCCAGGGTGGCGGAGGTGTAGATGCGCGCCGCCTCCAGCTGGCCCAGGCTGCGCTGCAGCAGGGGCGCCACGTCCAGCGGCGTGGCGTGGATGGCGAAGGTCTGGCGGTGGGTCTGGAACCACTGGATCCAGTCCGGCTGGGGGCTGCGCAGCTGGCGCAGCAGGCCCTGCAGCTCGGCGGCGCGGCGCAGGCCGGCCTGCAGCCCGGCGCTGGCCTCGGCCACCGGGTCGAGCAGGCCCTGCAGGGCGCCCAGGGCCTCGTCCAGGGCGGCCAGCTCGGCCTGCACGGCGTCCCGTTCCAGCATGGGCACCCAGGCGGCGCGCCGCTCCTCCCGGCCCAGGGCCAGGCGCAGGCGCTGCACGGCGCGGCCCAGGGCGTCCACCTGCCGCTGCAGCTCGCCCTCGTCCAGGCCGGCCACCAGCGGCTCGGCCAGCAGGTCCTGGCCCAGGGACTGCAAGCGGCGGGCGCTCAGGCTCTGGCCGAAGAACTGGCCGGCCACCTCGGCCAGCTGGTGGGCCTCATCCAGCACCAGGGTCTCGAAGGCCGGCAGCAGCTCGCCGAAGCCGGTCTCTTTGAGGGCCAGGTCGGCGCACAGCAGGTGGTGGTTGACGACCACGATGTCCGCCTCCTGGGCGGCGCGGCGGGCGCGGGCCACGAAGCAGCCGGCGTAGCGGGGGCACTCGCCGCCCAGGCAGTTGTCGGCGGTGGCGGTGACCTGCGTCCACAGCGGGTGCTCCTCGGCCAGGGCGCCGAACTCGGCGCGGTCGCCGCTGGCGGTGTGCTCGGCCCAGTCGGCCAGCTGGCGCAGGCGCCGCCAGTCCTCGTGGCCGCGCCGGCGGCTCTGCTGCAGGGCGTTCTCCAGGCGGTACTGGCAGAGGTAGTTGGCGCGGCCCTTGAGCAGGGCCACCTTGCGCGGCGAGCCCAGCGCCTCGCGCAGGGTGGGCAGGTCCTTGCGGTAGAGCTGGTCCTGCAGGTGGCGGGTGCCGGTGGAGACGATCACCCGCTGGTGGCCGAGCAGGGCCGGCACCAGGTAGGCGAAGGTCTTGCCGGTGCCGGTGCCCGCCTCCACCACCAGCGTGTGCCGGGCGCGCATGGCCTCGGCCACGTCCCGGGCCATGCGGATCTGCACCTCGCGCGGGGCGTAGCCCGGCAGCACGCGGGACAGCGGCCCGCCGGCCCCCAGCACCGCACCGACGTCGTCCACGGGCCGGTCAGATGCCGCCCTGGCGGTAGCCCAGGGCGCGCTGCGCGGCGGCCTCGGCCCCGGCCCGGTCGCCCCGCTCGGCGCGGGCGCGGGCGATGACCTGCCAGGCGCCGGCCAGCACGCGCCGGTCGCCACGCGCCAGGCCGATGGCCTTGCGGGCCATGGCCTCGGCCTGGCCGGGGCGTCCCTGCTGCAGGCGCAGCCGTGCCAGCAGCGCCCACAGGCGAGCATCGCGCGGGGCGATGCGCAGGCCGCGCTCCACCTGGGCCGCGGCCCGGTCCAGCTGGCCGGCCCGCGCCAGGCTGTCGGCGCGGTACATGAGGCTGGCCACCACCGGGTTGGCGGGCGGCGGG
>JALVPS010000158.1 GCA_027031685.1 Gammaproteobacteria bacterium
TGCCAGAACAGATCGTGACGATCGTCGGCATACAGCGCGATCAGGGCCTGCAACTGCTCGGCGGGCGTGGCATCCCCGGGCGGCGCGGGCGGCAGATCCATATCGGGAAAGGCGCCGGCCAGGGCGTCGCGCAGATCGGCCAGAAAGGTGACGGCATTGCCATCGACGTATTCGACGCGGTTCAGGCCGGCACGATTCCAGCGGGTGAGATCGCGCACGGCCATCAGCCGGCCCTCCCGCCACGCAGGCGCAGGCTCAGGTGACCGCGCTCGGGCCGTGCCGGATCGTTCTCGCACACCGCCACCTCGAGCCCCTCGAGCTCGATGCGCCCGGCGCCGGTGCGATCGGGAAAGCGCCGGCCCATGCGCTTGAAGCGTTCGAGGCACACGTTCTCCACGCCATCGAGCGCCATCACCGCCTCGAACAGGTCGCCGGCGAACACGTCCTCGCCGAACTGCAGCCGGCCGGGCGCGAAGAAGCCACCGGGTCCGGTGCCGAGCACCTGTTCGACCGCCTGCCGCACCTCGGAGCGGAAATGGTTGTCCGCCACCTGGATGGCGAGCACGATGACCAGCCCGACCTCGACGGCGGCCTCGAGCCGGATCGGCTGGCCGGCCATGCGCATGGCGTCGAGATAGTCCAGCAGCACGCCGCGTACCGTGAGCTGGATGTCGTTCACGGGCACCGGCACGCCCTGTTCGAGATGAAAGTCGCGCACTGCCTGCCAGTCCGCTTCCGGCAGCGGCGCGCGCGTATCGAGCGCCCGGCGCCCCTGCACGATCACGGCCACATGCACTTCTTCCCAGGCGCCACACCAGCGCGACCAGGCCTGGGCCTGGAGCACCAGGGGATGTTCCTGCAGGCGCAGTCGGTAGTCCTCCAGGGTCACGCAGCGGCGCTGGCGGTGGATGGCGCGCGGGCCGGCCCGCCGGGCGGCCTCCATGCGCTGCGGGTTGTCCAGCCAGTACTGGTCGAAACGGTCGATGTCGTCCCGGGGATCGTCCGCTGCCGGTGGCCGGTCGAAGGGGGGCTCGCCCAGTGCCCGCGCCCGTTCGAGCGCATCGTAGCCAATCAGTTGCAGCAGGCGCCGGACGCTCGCCGGATGCCGCGCCGTCTCCAGGGTGGCCTCGCTGGCCACGCGATCGAGCATGTCCGACAACTGATCGAGGACGGCGGCCAGATTCTCCTGCAGCACGATCTCCAGATCGGCCGGCGTCCAGCGCTGGCGCTCCGGAAAGCGGGTGGCCAGATCCTGCAACAGGAAGCGGCGAAAACTGTCGTAGTCCCGAAGCTGCCAGTCGAAATCGTCGCCCACCGCCGGCAGGGGGCGGGGCAGTTCGGCCAGCCGCCGGCCGCAATCGGCGCAGCCTTCGTCGAAGATCAGGTTCTGGCGTGGGGCGCGGGCCATCAGGCGCTCACCTCGAAGGTCTGCTGTTGCCGGTAACCGATGGTCGCCAGCGTATAGCCGACGGTGATGATCAGGCGGCCCGCCTCGCCGGCCACGTCCACCTCGATGCTGCGCGGATCCACCTCGCCGGCCAGGGCCTCGGCCAGCGAGGCGAGCAGGCGCTGGCGGGTCACCTGCCAGATGGCGGCGCTGTTGGGTTCGAACACCAGCGCCCGCACGCCGGCGCCGAACTCGGGCCGGAAGACCCGTTCCCCGGCCTGGGTGAACAGGACCTGTTCGATCTGATCGCGTACGTGGCGGGCCCGATCGGCCAGCTCGGCGCGACCGGCCCGCACCCGGAAGGGAAAGGCCAGATAGGGCGGATCGACGAGTCTGCGTTCCATGCTCAACTGCTCCGCACTTTCATGGACAAGGTGCTCATCTCGCC
>JALVPS010000159.1 GCA_027031685.1 Gammaproteobacteria bacterium
ACCCTACTGTTCAGCGTGCTGGTGCTGGGCGAGACGGCTTCCCTGTCGCGCGTGCTGGGCACCGCCCTGGTGGTGGCCGGGGTGGTGCTCATCTCGCGCACCGCCTGACGGGGCCGGCAGCGCGCCCTGCGCTGCTCTATACTGCGCACACCCGTGACCTCGCGAGGTGTGCCATGCGCATCGACCACCTGCTCGTGCTGCCCGACCCGCCCGCAGTGGCCGAGGCGGCTGCCGAGCGCCTGACCCATGCCGCGGCGACGGCCTGCGCCGCGCGCGGCGCCTTCCACGTGGCGCTGGCCGGCGGCAGCACGCCGCGCCTGCTGTACCGCCACCTGGCCGAGCCACCCTGGCGGGAAGGCATGGACTGGGCCTGCTGGCAGTGCTGGTTCGGCGACGAGCGCTGCGTGCCGCCGGACCACCCGGACAGCAACTACCGCATGGCCGCCGAGGCCCTGCTGGACCGCCTGCCGCTGCCCCGCGCCCAGCGCCACCCCATGCCTTGCACGCTGCCGCCGGAGGCCGCCGCCGAGCGCTACGCGGCCGAGCTGGCCACCCGCCTGCCCCACGAGGCCGACGGCTGGCCGGTGTTCGACCTGATCCTGCTCGGCCTGGGGCCGGACGGCCACACCGCCTCCCTCTTCCCCGGCACCGGCGCGGTGGCGCGTGACGACGCCACGGTGCTGGCAGTGTACGTGGCGCCCCTGGACAGCTGGCGGCTGAGCCTGGCGCGGCCGGTGATCGAGGCGGCGCGGCAGGTCGTTTTCCTGGTCACCGGCGCGGGCAAGGCGGCGGTGGTGGGAGAGGCCCTGGGCGCGCCCCGGGGCGATCTGCCGGTGCAGCGCCTGGCCCCCCGGGGCGAGGTGACCTGGCTGCTGGACGAAGCGGCGGCGGCCCGGCTGCCGCCGGAACGACAACCGATGGAGGATTCCTGACCATGCAACTGGCGATGATCGGACTGGGCCGCATGGGCGGCAACATGGCGCGCCGCCTGCGACGCGGCGGCATCGACGTGGTGGGCCACAACCGCAGCCGCGCCGTGACCGAGCGGCTGGCGGCGGAGACCGGCCTGCGGCCGGCCTTCTCCCTCACCGAGCTGGTGCAGGCCCTGCGCCCGCCGCGCATCGTGTGGCTCATGTTGCCGGCCGGCACGGTCACCGAGCGCGTGCTGGAGGACGTGACGGCCCTGCTGGAGCCGGGCGACATCGTGGTGGAGGGCGCCAATTCCAACTACCACGACACCCTGCGCCGCGCCGAGCGGGTGCGCGGGCGCGACCTGGGCTTCATCGACGCCGGCGTGTCCGGTGGCGTCTGGGGGCTGGAGAACGGCTACTGCCTGATGGTGGGCGGCGCGGCGGAGGACGTGCGCCGCCTGCAGCCGGCCCTGGAGGTGCTGGCGCCGGCCCCGGACCGCGGCTGGGCCCACGTGGGACCGGCCGGCGCCGGCCACTTCACCAAGATGATCCACAACGGCATCGAGTACGGCATGATGCAGGCCCTGGCGGAGGGCTTCGCCCTGCTGCAAGGCAAGGCCGAGTTCGACCTGGACCTGGCGCAGATCGCCGAGCTCTGGCGGCACGGCTCGGTGGTGCAGAGCTGGCTGCTGGACCTGACTGCCGGCTTTTTGCGGCAGGACCAGGCGCTGGACGGCATCGCGCCGGTGGTGGCCGACTCCGGCGAGGGGCGCTGGACGGCGGTGGAGGCCATCGACCAGGGCATGCCGGCGCCGGTCATCCAGTGCGCCCTGGCCATGCGCTTCGCCAGCCAGGGCAAGGGCGACTATGGCGCGCGCCTGCTGGCCATGATGCGCAACGCCTTCGGCGGCCACGCCGTGGCC
>JALVPS010000160.1 GCA_027031685.1 Gammaproteobacteria bacterium
GCTACCACGTGGCGCCTGAAGACAAGTCTCTGATTGCCGCCACGACGGAATATGGTGTGGAATTCGTCAGCGCCATCGCCAGGGGCAATATGTTTGCCACGCAGTTCCCCCCGGCACATAGTGCCGCCGCGGGCGCGGGGCAGATCCGGCCGCCTTGGCTGGACCAGCTGACGGACGTGGACGCCGGGGGCGACAGCGAGCTGCGGGTGCGCGAGCTGGGGATCACTCTCACGGGCAGCCTGACGGCCGACCCCTTCGTGAGGCGCGATCTGCACGAGACGGTGCGCCAGGTGGCGGCCCGCCACGCCCATGCGCCGCGCACGCGCCATGTGTGGGTGCCACGGGACACGGGGCCGGGCAGCTCCCAGTGGTCGCCGGGGGCAGCACACTGGTTGGCCGGGCTGGCCAACGGGCTGGCGCGACTGGTGAAGGGGGTGCTGGCGGCGGGGGCGCTGGTGCTGTTGTGGCTGGCGCTGCGGCACTGGCGGGCATGGCTGCCGGAGCGGGTGACACGGCAGTCGGCACCGCCACCAGTGATGGCACCGACCGAGGCGGCGGGGGCCGATCTGCCGGCGGACATCCCGGCGGCGGCGCGGGCGGCGCTGGCGCGCGGTGAGCGGCGCGCGGCGCTGAGTCTTTTGTACCGGGGGGCGCTGGCGCGGCTGGGGCTGCCGCCAGGGGCCACGGAGGCGGAGGTGCTGGCGCAGGCGGCCCGTGAGCTGCCGCCGCCGCAGCGCGACTATCTGCAACGGCTGGGGCGGGCCTGGCTGGCCACGGCCTGGGCGCACCGCGCGCCGCCCGTGGAGGCGGTGGCGGCCCTGTGCCGCGACTGGGCGGCTGCCTTCGGCGCGGAGGGCCGGCGGTGAGCCGCCGCAGTCTGTGGCTGGCGCTGCTCACGGCGGCCCTGCTGGCGGCGCTGGCGGCCTGGTTCCTGCGCTATTTCGAGCGGGTGGAGATCCGCATCCCGGCCACGGAGGACCGTGCCGTGCGCCACGACCCGTGGCTGTTCGCGCGCGAGGCGCTGGGCGAGCTGGGGCTGAGGCTGCGGGAGGTGCCGCTGACGCGCCTGCTGCGCCACCCGCCGCCGGCCGGCGACGTGATCGTGCTGGACACGGACCGGCCGCGCCAGCCGGACGAGGCGCGCCGCCTGCTGGCCTGGGTGGCGGCCGGCGGCCACCTGATCCTGCGGCCGCCGGAGCCATCGCGGGAGGAGGACGCGGCGCCGCCCGACGACCCCCTGCTGGACCTTCTCGGCCTGCGGGTGCGCTTCGACCCGAACATCACCTGGCCGGACGAGCCGGCGGTGTGGCGCGTCGGGGGGCGCGCGCTGCGTCTGCTGTTCAATGCCTACTACGTGCTGGAGGGCACCCGCCCCGGGGACCGGGTGATCTTCGACGAGAACGGCGTGCACATGATCCAGCGCCGCCACGGCCGCGGCCTGGTGACGGTGCTCAGCGACATGCAGCTGTGGCACAACGGCGACCTGGCCGACTTCGCCCACGCCGACGCGCTGTGGCATCTGCTCACCCAGCGCGGCCGGCCGGGCACGGTGTGGCTGGTGACGGCGCACGGCATGCCGCCGCTGTGGCGGCTGGTGTGGGACGGGGGACGGCTGGCCCTGGCGGCGCTGGCCGTGCTGCTGCTGGCCGCCGGCTGGCGCGCCGCGCCGCGCTTCGGCCCGCTGCTGCCGGACGCCCCGCCGCCGCGCCGCGCCCTGCTGGAGCACATCGACGCCGCCGGCCACTGGGCCTGGCGGCAGGGCCAGCGCGAGGCCCTGCTGGCCGCCGAGCGCCGCGCCGTGCTGGCCGCCGTCGCCCGCCGCCACCGCCAGTCGCCGCCGGCCGACGACCCGGCCCGGCGCGCCTGGCTGGCCGCCCGCCTGGGGCTGGACGCGGCCACGGTGGAGCGGCTGTTCTTCGCCCCCGCGCCGCGCGAGCCGCGCGCCTTCACGGACCACATTCGCCAACTGGAGAACCTCAGGAACCCGTCATGACGCAAGCCAAGGACACCCCGCCCGACGCCGCCGGCGTGGGCCGCCTCATGCAACGCATCCGCCAGGAGATCGGCCACGCCCTGGTGGGCCAGCAGGCCGTGGTGGAACAGGTGCTCATCGCCCTGCTGGCCGGCGGCCACGTGCTCATCGAGGGCGTGCCCGGGCTGGGCAAGACCCTGCTGGTGCGGGCCCTGGCGCGCAGCTTCTGCGGCCAGTTCGGCCGCATCCAGTTCACGCCCGACCTGATGCCCGCCGACGTGATGGGCTACGTGCTGTACGACATGCAGCGCGAGCGCTTCGAGCTGCGCAAGGGGCCGGTGTTCACTCACCTGCTGCTGGCAGACGAGATCAACCGCGCCCCGGCCAAGACCCAGTCCGCCCTGCTGGAGGTGATGCAGGAACGGCAGGTGACCATCGAGGGCCAGTCGCTGCCGGTGCCGACGCCGTTCATGACCCTGGCCACGCAGAACCCCATCGAGCAGGAGGGCACCTACCCTCTGCCCGAGGCCCAGCTGGACCGCTTCCTGCTCAAGATCCTCATCGACTACCCGGCCGCCGAGGAGGAGGGGCGGCTGGTGGCGGCGGTGACCGACGGCCAGGTGGGCGACGGCCTCAACGTGGACGCCGTGCGGCCGGTGATGACCCCCGAGGCGGTGCTGCTGGCGCAGCAGGTCACGGCGCGCCTGACGGTGGACCCGCGCCTGGTGGACTACGCCGTGGCCCTGGCCCGCGCCACGCGCGACTGGCGGGGCATCGCCGTGGGCGCCGGGCCACGCGGCGCCATCGCCCTCATCCGCGCCGCGCGCGCCGCCGCCGTGCTGGACGGGCGCGACTTCGTCACCCCGGCCGACATCAAGGGCGTGGCCCTGCCCGCCCTGCGCCACCGCGTGGTGCTGGCGCCGGAACTGGAGCTGGAAGGCATCGGCCCGGACCGCGTGCTGGGCGAAGTGCTGGACGGCGTGGCCGCCCCGCGCCTGTGATCCTGCCCGGCCGGCCCCTGCTGTACGCCCTGGGCGCCCTGGCGCCGGGCGCCGCCGCGGCCAGCCTGTGGCCGGCGCTGCAGCCCACCTGGTGGGCCCTGGCCGGCGCCCTGGCCCTGGCCGCCGGCGTGGACGCCCTGCGCCTGTGGCGCCTGCCCGTGCCGGCCGTCCGGCGCCACCCGCCCGCGCGGCTGCTGCACGGCCAGCCCGCCCGCGTGCGCCTGACCCTGCGCAACCGCGCCCGCCGCGCCCTGCGCGTGCAGGTCTTCGACCACCCGCCGACCAGCCTCGCCTTCGAGCACCTGCCGCGCCACCTGCGCCTGCCTGCCGGCATGCGCCTCGCCCTGCACTACCCCGTCACCCCCACCGAGCGGGGTGCGTTCCGCTTCACCACCCTGCAACTGCGCCTGGACAGCCCCTGGCGGCTGTGGCAGGCCGACCACCGCCTGCCCCTGCCCCACACCGTGCACGTCTTTCCCGACCTCACCTCGGTCAGCCACTACCAGCTGCTGGCCGTGGAACACCGCCTGGGCCAGCTCGGCATCCGCCGCCACCGCCGGCGCGGCAGCGGCTCCGAATTCCACCAGCTGCGCGCCTACCAGCGCGGCGACCCCCTGCGCCAGATCGAATGGAAGGCCAGCGCCCGCCTGCGCCGCCTCATCAGCCGCGAATACCAGGAAGAGCGCGACCAGCGCCTGCTGCTCCTGCTCGACTGCGGCCAGCGCATGGCCACCCGCGACGACCTGCGCTCCCACCTGGACCTCACCCTGCAGGCCGCCCTGCTGCTGGCCCACGTGGCCCTGCGCCAGGGCGACAGCGTGGGTCTGGCCAGCTTCGGCAATGGCAGCCGCTGGCTCGCCCCGGCCGGCGGCAGCGGCCAGTTCCCCCGCCTGCTCACCGCCTGCTACGACCTCCAGCCCGGCGACCAGGCCCCCGACTACGCCAGCGCCGCCGCCGAACTCCTGCAACGCGAACGACGCCGCGCCCTCGTCGTCCTCCTCACCAACCTGCGCGACGAAGACAGCGACGACCTGCAGGACGGCCTCCGCCTACTGCGCCACCGCCACCGCCTACTCGTCGCCAGCCTGCGCGAAACCGCCCTCGACCGCGCCATCGCCACCCCGCCCCGCGACCTCGACAGCGCCCTGCGCACCTGCGCCACCCACGACTACCTCCACCACCGCCAGCGCGCCCTCGCCCGCCTGCGCGCCAGCGGCATCCCCGTTATCGACTGCACCCCCACCCAACTCAGCGTCCAGCTCATCAACCACTACCAGGCGCTGAAGGCAGGCGGGGCGTTTTGAGAAGGGGGCAAGGGGCCACGGCACCGTAGCCGGCCATGAGGAAACGCAAAAGGCCGGAACCCGCCAATGGCCCGGGGGAGCAATATTTGCCCGATCGCCTGTGCCAGGACAGGGAATACGCTGGTTGTAGGTGCAAAACCCTGGTGGCCGGGGCAGCGGGTTCAGGTCTTGGGCAGGGTGACGCCGCGCTGGCCCTGGTATTTGCCGCCGCGGTCGCGGTAGGAGGTCTGGCAGACCTCGTCGGATTCGAAGAAGAGCATCTGGGCGACACCTTCGTTGGCGTAGATCTTGGCCGGCAGGGGGGTGGTGTTGGAGAACTCGAGGGTGACGTGCCCCTCCCACTCGGGCTCCAGGGGGGTGACGTTGACGATGATGCCGCAGCGGGCGTAGGTGGATTTGCCGAGGCAGATGGTGAGCACCTGGCGGGGGATGCGGAAGTATTCGACGGTGCGCGCCAGGGCGAAGGAGTTGGGCGGGATGATGCACACGTCGGACCGGATGTCCACGAAGCTGTCCTCGTCGAAGGCCTTGGGATCGACGATGGCCGAGTTGATGTTGGTGAAGATCTTGAATTCGTCGGCGCAGCGCACGTCGTAGCCGTAGCTTGAGGTGCCGTAAGAGACGACGCGCTGGTCCTCGCGGTGGCGGATCTGGCCCGGCTCGAAGGGCTCGATCATGCCGTGTTCCTCGGCCATGCGGCGGATCCAGCGGTCGGACTTGATGGTCATCTGCGCGCCTCTGCCGGTGGACTGAACGGCGAGTTTACCGGGAGTCGGCCCCAGGGTCATGGCCTCCGAACGATGCCCGGACACGCGAACGGGCCCACGCGGGGCCCGTCCGGTGCGGCGTGGGCGGGTGCCCGCGTCAGCTGTTCTGGATGACGATCTTGGGGAACTTGGTCTTGTAGTCCTTGGCCTGGGTGGCCAGCCTGGCGGCGGTCTTGCGGGCGATCTCGCGGTAGGTCTGGGCGATGCGTCCCTCCGGCTCGGCCACCACGGTGGGATGCCCGCTGTCGGCCTGCTCGCGGATGTTGATGTCCAGCGGCAGGGAGCCGAGCAGCTCCACGCCGTGTTCCTTGGCCATGCGCTCGCCACCGCCGGCACCGAAGATGTGTTCCTCGTGGCCGCACTTGGAGCAGATGTGGGTGCTCATGTTCTCGATGATGCCGAGCACGGCCACTTCCACCTTCTCGAACATCTTCAGGCCCTTGCGGGCGTCGAGCAGGGCGATGTCCTGCGGCGTGGTGACGATGACGGCGCCGCTGACGGGGATCTTCTGCGACAGGGTGAGCTGGGTGTCGCCAGTGCCCGGGGGCATGTCGACGATGAGGTAGTCCAGGTCCTTCCAGCGCGTGTCGGTGAGCAGCTGCTCCAGGGCCTGGGTGACCATGGGGCCGCGCCAGATCATGGGCGTGTCCTCTTCGATGAGGAAGCCGATGGACATGGCCTGCACGCCATAGTTCTCCATGGGCTCCAGGGACTTGCCGTCCTCGGACACGGGCTGGCCGGTGATGCCCAGCATGCGCGGCTGGCTGGGGCCGTAGATGTCGGCGTCCAGGATGCCCACGCGGGCGCCCTCGGCGGCCAGGGCCAGGGCCAGGTTGACGGAGGTGGTGGACTTGCCGACGCCGCCCTTGCCGGAGGCCACGGCAATGATGTTCTTCACGTTGGGCAACGGGGTGAGATTCTTCTGCACCGAGTGGGCGACGATCTTCCAGCCCACCTCGACGTTGGCCTGGCACACGCCGTCGATGGATTCCAGCTTGTCCTTGATCTGGCGCGCGAACTCCTCGACGAAGCCCTTGGCGGGATAGCCCAGCTCGATCTTGACGGTCACGGTGTCGCCGTCGATCTGGATGTCCTTCACCTCGTTGGCGGACACCAGGTCCTTGCCCAGATAGGGATCCTGGATCTCCTTCAACGCGGTTTCGATCTTCAGTCTCGAGAGTTCGGCCATGGAATTCGATGCCTCCGGTACACGGACGGGGTCAATACAGGGGCTGCGGATTCTACACCATGCCCCTGGGCTGCAAAAATGCCCCGGGATCAAGGGGGTTGATCCTGAGCAAACCGCTCGGAAATGGCCCGCGCGGGCGCGGGGTCAATGCTTGCCGGCCCGCACCAGCGCGCCCAGACCGGCCTCCACCAGGGCGTCATCGAGCAAGCGGCGGATGGCGCCCGGGTCCTGGATCTCCATGGCCTTGTCGAACAGGGCGCGGGCCGCGCGGCGCGAGAAGCTGCGCACCACCCACTTGATGCGCGGCAGGCTGGCCATGGTCACGCTCAGGCTGTCCACGCCCACGCCCAGCAGCAGCAGGGCGAGCGGCGGCTCGCTGGCCATCTCGCCGCACACGGACACGGGCTTGCCGGCCTTGTGGCCGCCCTCGGTGATCATCTTCAGGGCGCACAGCACGGCCGGGTGGTAGTCGTCGTACAGGTCGGCCACGCGGGCGTTGTTGCGGTCCACCGCCAGCAGGTACTGGATGAGGTCGTTGGTGCCCACGCTGAGGAAGTCCACCTTCTCCGCCAGCCGCTCGGCCAGGTAGATGGCCGAGGGCACCTCGATCATCACGCCGGTCTTGGGCGCCGGCACGCGCAGCCCCTCGTCGTAGAGCTCCTCGCGGGCGCGCGCCAGCAGGGCCAGGGCCTCGTCCAGCTCGCGCACGGAGCCGATCATGGGGAACAGCACGTGCAGGTTGTCGGTGTACTGATTGGCGATGAGCATGGCGCGCAGCTGGGTGAGGAAGATCTCCGGGTGGTCCAGGGAGATGCGGATGCCGCGGTAGCCGAGGAAGGGGTTGTCCTCCTCGATGGGAAAGTAGCTCAGCGCCTTGTCGCCGCCCACGTCCAGCGTGCGCAGCACCACCGGCTTGCCGGGGAAGGCGCGCAGCACCTGGGCGTACAGCTCGGCCTGCTCGGCCTCGCCGGGGAAGCGCTCGCGGGCCATGAAGGGCACCTCGGTGCGGTACAGGCCGATGCCGTCGGCGTAGGCCTGCTGGCTCGGCATCAGCTCGGCCATCAGGCCGCTGTTGAGATAGATGGGCACGGTGCAGCCGTCCCGGGTGACGGCGGGCTGGGTGGCCTGCTGCAGCAGGTCCTGGCTCAGTTCCTGCTCCTCGCGCGCCAGGCGCAGGAACTCGCGCTTCACCTCCGCGCTGGGCTGCAGCAGCACCTGCCCCTGGTAGCCGTCCACGATGACCTCACGGCCGTCCATGCGCCCCACCGGCAGGTCGGCGGCGCCCATCACCGCCGGCACACCCAGGGCGCGCGCCAGGATGGCCACGTGCGAGGAGCTGGAGCCGGTGGCCGAGACCATGCCCTTGAGGCAGCCGGTGTCCAGGCTGGCGAGCTGGGCGGCGGAAATCTGCCGCCCCACCAGGATGGCGTCGTCCGGCAGGCGGGTACGGGTGGGGCTGGCGCTCAGCAGGTGATCCAGCAGGCGCTGGCCCAGGTCGCGGATGTCGTCGCCACGCTCGCGCAGGTAGCTGTCGTCCATGGCATCGAAGTTGCCCGCGTACTCCTGGATGGTGGCGCGCAGGGCGCCCGGTGCCCAGTTGCCGCCCTCGATGCGGCGCACCGTGCCCTCCACCAGCGAGTCACTGCCCAGCAGCAGGATGTAGGCGTCGAACAGCAGCCGGTCCTCGGCCGGCAACACGTCGCTCATGCGCTCCTTCAGCTCCACCAGCTCCTGCTGCACGGCGGCCACCGCCTGGCGGAACAGGCGCACCTCGGCCTTGACATCGTCCACCGAGCGGTCGGGCACGGCGTCCAGGTCTGTCTCCGGGAAGGTGACCACGGCGCGCCCCACTGCCACGCCCGGCGCGCCGGCGATGCCCTCGATGCGGATGTCGCGCCGGTGCGGATGGAAGGCGGGCCGGTTCAGCTCGCCGCTGATCTCGGCATTGCTGATGGCGCCGGCCAGCTGCGTGGCCAGGGTGACCAGAAAGGCCACGTGGTCCTCGTCGAAGCGCCGCTCGCCGGCCTGCTGCACCACCAGCACCCCCAGCATGCGGCGGTGGTGCAGGATGGGCACGCCGAGGAAGGCGTGGAACTGCTCCTCGCCGGTCTCCGGAAAGTACTTGTAGGCGGGATGGGAGGGGGCGTCCTTCAGGTTGATGGGCTCGGCGCGGTCGGCCACCAGACCCACCAGCCCCTCGTGCAGGCCCAGGCGCACGCGGCCCACGGCGTCTGGCCGCAGGCCCACGGTGGCCATCAGGGTCAGGCTGTCCGGGTCGGGCAGGTGCAGGTAGATGGAGCACACGTCCACGCCCAGCGCCGCCTGCACGCGGTGCACGATGATGTCCAGGGCGGTGGCGAGGTCCTCTGCGGCGTTGACCTCCTGCACGATGCGCCGCAGGGTGGCGAGCATGGAGGTGCCGTCGGTCACCGTCCCGTGCGTCGTCGCTGCGGCGGCGCGGGCGACGCCGGGGGGGGCGCGCCGTCCGGGAACAGGCCGGGCGCCAGCTCGGTGAGGGCGCGGCGGTACACGTCACGCTTGAAGAACACCACCTCGCGCAGCGGCTGCCAGTAGTCCACCCAGCGCCAGTCCTCGAATTCCGGCTCGGCGCAGCGGTCGAAGCAGACCTGCTCCTCCGCACAGTCCATGCGCAGCAGGAACCAACGCTGCTTCTGGCCGATGCACAGCGGCGCGGCGTCCCAGCGGATCAGGCGGCGCGGCAGGCGGTAGCGCAGCCAGCGGCGGGTGGAGGCCAGCAGGGTGACGTCGCCCGGCTCCAGGCCGACCTCCTCCCACAGCTCGCGGTACATGGCGTCGAGGGGCGACTCGTGGCGGCGGATGCCGCCCTGCGGAAACTGCCAGGCGTCCTGACCGATCCGCTTGGCCCAGAACAGCTTGCCCCGGCCATCCGTGAGAATGATGCCGACGTTGGGTCTGTAGCCATCCAGATCAATCACTTAGCACAGCCTGCAGCGGTTCATGAGGCGTCGGTTATTGTTCCACACGGCCCTTGTGGGGAGCAAATGACCCCGCCCGCCACGCTACGCGCCGGCGCCCGCCGGTGGCATAATGCGCGCCCCGTTCCGCACCGTGCCCGCCCGTGAAACTCGCCCTGTTCGATCTCGACAACACCCTGCTGGCCGGCGACAGCGACTACGCCTGGGGGCAGTTCCTCGTCGCCCGCGGCGTGGTGGACGGCGCCGCCTACGAGGCCGCCAACGAGCGCTTCTACGCCCAGTACAAGGCCGGCGAGCTGGACATCCACGAGTTCGCCCGCTTCGCCTTCCGTCCCCTGCGCGACAACCCCCTGCCGCGGCTGGAGGCCTGGCGGCGCGAGTTCCTGGACCGCTGCATCCGGCCCATGATGCTGGCCGAGGGGCAACGCCGGATCGACTGGCACCGGGCACAGGGGCACGAGGTGGTCATCATCACCGCCACCAACGCCTTCGTCACCCGGCCCATCGCCGAGGCCTTCGGCGTGCGCCACCTCATCGCCACCGAGCCGGCCCGCGACGAACGCGGCTTCACCGGCGAGATCGCCGGCACGCCCTGCTTCCAGGAGGGCAAGGTGGCGCGCCTCGAGCAGTGGCTGCGCGAACGGGGCGTGGCGCAGCCGGCCGAGAGCTGGTTCTACAGCGACTCCCACAACGACCTGCCCCTGCTGGAGCGGGTGCACCACCCGGTGGCCGTGGACCCGGACGACACCCTGACCCGCGTGGCGCGCGAGCGCGGCTGGCCCATCCGCTCCTTTCGCAGCCCGGCGGCGGTGAGCTGAGCCGCATCGCTAAATGTCTGGAATCAGGGAAATCGGGCCGGTAGAATTGCCCGTCTCCTGGCGCCAGTTCATGACATTCCCCGGACTGACGCACGCTTCCGGAGGGGTGGCTGAGTGGTCGAAAGCGGCGGTCTTGAAAACCGTTGACCCGCAAGGGTCCGGGGGTTCGAATCCCTCCCCCTCCGCCACAATGCCGGTTTCACCGGGTCGCACACCGCGGGCGCGTCGGGCTGCACCACTGTGTCCCACGGCGTCGTTGTCTTTCTCCCCGGCGGGCAGGCGCACGCCCACGGGGGGTGACGAAGGGGCGGCAGTCCCCGCCAGCCCCAGGGCATTGGCCAGCTGCCGGTACACCTCGCCCGCAACCTTCTGGTGGGCGAGCCCAGATGCCGGTGACTTGAGGCAGGCGACGCCGTCGAGCAGTTCATGGCCTTCGTCCCCCTGCCAGCCGAGATAGCCGACACAAGTGAAGCACCGGCCGGCGTGTGCAACGGTGGACATGGCAAGCCTCGCTGTGGACGGGCCTTCCCCGATTCCAGCCGCGCGCCGCCGCGCACTCCCTCAGCGCACCCGGTATGCCCCGTGGCAGGCCACGCAGGCGGCAGTGATGTCGGCCAGGGCGCGATAGGCGGCGTCGCGGTCGCCTTCCTGGGCCATGCGGGCGAAGCGGCTGGCGGCGTGGTGCATGCGGGTGCCGATCCGGCGCATGCCCTCGGGCATGTGGGCGGCCATGTGGCGGGCGCCGTGGCGTGGGAGCGAGCTCATGCCCAGGCGGTTCTCCGCGGTGTCGGCGGCCTCGTCGAGCCGGCCCTGGGCGAGGTGGTGGATGATGTCGTTCAGGGCGCTCAGGTGGTCGCGCATGTTGGCCAGCATGTGCCGCTGCATGGGGTCGGGCAGGGGCACGAGCTGGCGGGCGTCGTGGGTAGCGGCCGGGGCGGCGCCGGCGGCGAGCAGGATGGCGAATAGCCAGGCATGGAGTGACAAGGGCATGGTCGTGGGTCCGGTGTGGGTTGGCCGGGCCATGATCGACCGCCGGCCGGGCGGCGGCAAGGGGCCTTGGCGTCGGCCAGGGTGCCTGTGCCAGCCTTGATTTGACGCATGGCCGGCGAGAGGGACGGGTGCTATAAGTAATAGTTTTGCCGCCTGGGAGCGCCCCGCCATGCGCCGTCTGTATTTTCTGGTTCCGGACGCCAACACCTGCCACAGTCTGGCCGAGGAGCTGCGCGCGCTGGGCATCGACGATGGCCACCTGCACCTGGTGGGCGCGGACCAGCGCACCATCCACGACGTCAATCCGGCCTCCATCCTGCAGACCAGCGATCTGGTGCACGGCGTGATCGGCGGCCTGCTGGTGGGCGGGCTGGCGGGGCTGCTGGGCGGCTGGCTGGCCATTCACTACGCGCCGGTGGCGCTGGACCTGGGCGGCCGGGCGCTGGCGGGCACCACGCTGGCGGGGGCCCTGTTCGGCATGCTGGTGGCAGGCATGGTGGCCAAGGACATGCCCAACCGCGCCCTGCGCCGCTACGAGCGGGCCATCCTGACCGGCTGGTACCTGCTCATCGTGGACGTGCCGCCGGATCGCATGGATGCGGTGGTGCGCACCATCCGCGACCACCACCCGGAGGCCGACATCCGCATCACCGTGCCGCGCGCACGCGCGCCGGCCCTGCGGCACGGACGCTAGGCCCCGCAAGACAAGCCGGCGCGTTTACGCCAGACTGTACAGCCGAAGATGGCACGCCCTCCCGACCCCATGACCCGACGATTCGACTCCGCCCTGGCCGCCGAGGCGGCCTTCTACGAGGCCTTCCAGACCGCTGACTTCACCCTCATGGTCGCCGTGTGGTCGGCGGCCGACGACGTGCTGTGCATCCACCCCGGCGGCACGCGGCTGGGCGGCGTGGCCGTGCTGGAGAGCTGGCGCGAGATCCTGGCGCGCACCGGGCGGCGCATGACGGTGACGGTGGACGAGCGGGTGCGCTACGCGCAGGGCGGCCTGTCGGTGCACAACCTGCGCGAGCACATCAGCCTGGACGGCGAGCTGCACGGCGTGATGCTGGCCACCAACGTGTACCGCCAGGAGCCCGACGGCTGGAAGCTGGTGCTGCACCAGGCCGCGCCGGACGCGGCCGCCGCCAGCCGCACCGTGCCCCCGGCGCGCGAGCTGCACTGATGGCGCGCGGGGCGGTCGCGGCGGGGCACCCGCTCACGGCGGAGGCGGCGGCGGAGATGCTGCGCCTGGGTGGCAACGCCTTCGACGCGGTGCTGGCCGGGCTGTGCGCCGCCTGCGTGGCCGAGCCGGTGCTCTGCTCGCTGGGCGGCGGCGGTTTCCTCATGGCCTGGGAGGCGGAGCGCGGCCGCGCCGAGGTGACCGACTTCTTCGCCCAGACGCCGCGCCAGAAACGGCCCGCCGCCGAGCTGGACTTCTTCCCCATCCTGGCCGACTTCGGCACCGCCCAGCAGGAGTTCCACATCGGCCTGGGGGCCATCGCCACGCCGGGCGTGGTGTGCGGCCTGTTCGACATCCACCGCCGCCTGGGCAGCCTGCCCATGGGCGAGATCATGGCCCCGGCGGTGGCCCTGGCGCGCGAGGGGGTGCGGCTGGACGCCCTGCAGGCCTACATCTTCAGCATCGTCGCGCCCATCTACACCGCCACGCCGGAGGCGCAGGCCATCTACGGCCGCGGCCGCCCGCCCGGCGAGCTGCTGGGCGAGGGCGACGTGCTGCTGCAGCCCGAGCTGGCCGACACGCTGGAGGCGCTGGCGCGCGAGGGCGACGCCCTGTTCTACGAGGGCGACATCGCCGCCGCCATCGCCGCCCAGTGCGCCGACGGCGGCCAGCTCACCGCCGACGACCTGCGCCACTACCGGGCCGTGCGGCGCGCCCCGCTGGAGGTCAACTACCGCGCCGCCCGCTTCCTCACCAACCCGCCGCCCGCCTCCGGCGGCATCCTCATCGCCTTCGCCCTGGACCTGCTGGGCGCCGTGCGCCTGGGCGAGTGGCCCGCGGGCGGCCACGGCCGGCTGCGCCTACTGGCCGAGGTGATGGCCGAGACCAACCGCGCACGCGTGGAGGCCCACGCCCGGGGCGACGGCCTGGCCGGCACGGCCCTGCTCTCGCCCGCCCTGCTGGCCCGCTACCGGGCCGAGATCCAGGGCCGCGCCGCCGGCCTGCGCGGCACCACCCACCTGAGCGTGGCCGACCGCCACGGCAACCTGGCCGCGCTCACCGTCTCCAACGGCGAGGGCTGCGGGCGCATGGTGCCCGGCACCGGCATCATGCTGAACAACATGCTGGGCGAGGAGGACCTCAACCCGGACGGCTTCCACCGCTGGCGCCCCGACGAGCGCCTCACCTCCATGATGGCCCCCTCTCTGCTCACCTGGCCGGATGGGCGGCGCGTGGCGCTGGGCTCGGGCGGCTCCAACCGCATCCGCAGCGCCATCCTGCAGGTGGTGAGCCACCTGGTGGACGACGGCCTGCCCCTGCCCGAGGCGGTGGCCGCGCCGCGCATCCACTTCGAGCGCGGCCGCCTGAGTGTGGAGGGCGGGTTCCGGCCCGAGGTGGTGGCCGCCCTGGAAGCCGACTACCCGCAGCATCAGGTGTGGCCCGGGCGCAACCTGTTCTTCGGCGGCGTGCACGCCGTGCAGTACGCCGACGGCCAGTTCGCCGGCGCCGGCGACCCGCGCCGCGGTGGCGTGTTCCTGCCGGTGGCGTGATGGCGGCGCGCCGGCTGGCGATCCTGGTGTCTTTCTCCGGCGACGGCGGGGTGGAGGTGGTGGTCGCCCGCCTGGCGCGCGCCTTCGCCGCCCGGCCCGGCCTGGACGTGGACCTGCTGCTGCTCAAGGCGCGCGGCAAGCACCTGGCGCGCCTGCCCGAGCACATCAACCTCATCAAGCTGCGCGCCGACTCCGCCGCCCTGGCCACCGGCGAGGTGGCCCGCTACCTGCACCGCGAGCGTCCCGACGTGCTGCTGGCCGCCAAGGACCGCGCCGGCCGCCTGGCCCTGCGCGCGCGGCGGCGGGCGGGCGTGGCCGTGCCCGTCTACCTGCAGCTGCACAACCAGCCCTCGCGCACCCTGGCCCGGCGCGCCCCCTGGGTGCGGGCCTGGTGGCGCTGGCGCATGGCGCGCAGCTACCCGCAGGCGGACGGCATCATCGCCGTCTCCCGCGACGTGGCCGAGGACGTGCGGCGGGTGAGCGGCGTGCCGGCGCGGCGGGTGGCCGTGCTGCCCAACCCCGTGTTCGACGAGGACCTGCTGCGCGCCGCCCGCACCCCGGTGGACCACCCTTGGCTGGGCGGCGGGCGGACGGCACCGGTGGTGCTGGGCGTGGGCCGCCTCATTCCGCAGAAGGGCTTCGACACCCTGCTGGCGGCCGTGGCGCGGCTGGACGGCGTGCGCCTGCTGCTGCTGGGCGACGGCCCGGAGCAGGCCGCCCTGCGCGCCCGGGCCGAGGCGCTGGGCATCGCCGCGCGGGTGGACATGCCGGGCTTCGCCGCCAACCCGTGGGCGTGGATGGCCCGCGCCGACCTGTTCGCGCTGCCCTCGCGCTGGGAGGGGCTGGGGCTGGTGCTGGTGGAGGCCATGGCCCTGGGCACGCCGGTGGTGGCCACCGACTGCCCAGGCGGGCCGCCCGAGATCCTGGACGGTGGCCGCGTGGCGCCCCTGGTGCCGGTGGACGATGCCGCCGCCCTGGCCGAGGCCATGGCCGGCGTGCTGGCCGAACCGCCCGCGCCGGAGCGGCTGCGGGCGGCGGTGGCCCCCTACCACGTGGATCGCAGCGCGGCGGCCTATCTGGCGCATCTGGGGCTGTCGCCGGAGACCCCATAAGAGAGGGGCCCGGGGGTCGGCCCCCAGGCCCCAGTTCAAGCCCACGGTCGCAGATCTCGCGCCTGCTCCTCCCCCCTTCAGCGGGTGGTGTCCGGATCGTGTGGCCGTCAGTCGGCGCGCGCCACGCTGGCAGCCGGGTGCAGAAAGCGCATCGGCACCCGCGCCAGCGGCGCGTCGTGCCGCAGGAAGTCACGCACGCGCGTCCCGGCGGTGGCCACGGACAGGTCGTCCAGCCGGCGCAGCTCGCCGTCCACGCGCTCCGCGCCGAAGGCACGCACAATGCCGGCCAGCGTGGCGCGCCGCCCGTCGCAGCGCAGCAGGGCGCCGCCCGACTGGCCGAAGTCCACCGGCGCGCTGGTGTACAGGGCCCCGTCGCGGCGGTAGTCGAACTGCCCCTGCCCGCGCCGCTGCGGCCCGCCGCGCGGGTAGCCCACCGCCCAGACCGTCTCGCCCGGGGCCAGCGGCGCGCGGGCCAGGGGCAGGGCCGGCAGGTCGCCGGTGGGCGCCACCAGCAGGGCCAGGTCGTCGTCGGGACGGCGCGTCACCAGCGAGGCGGCCCGCCGCTCGCCCGCCACGCGCACCCAGATGCGGTCCAGCCCGGCCACCACGTGCGCCGCCGTCAGCACGCGGTCGTGGCCGACCACCACGCCGCTGCCGTACACCCCCTGGCCCTCGATCAACACCACGCTGCGCGCCGCCCGGTCCAGGGCCGCCCGGCAGTCCGCCGAGGCCCAGCCCGGCACGGCCAGCAGCAGCGCCAGCATCCATGCCCGCATCGCCGCTCCCCGTCCTGGGTCGAAAGTGGCAAGCTACCCCGGCGGGGCGCGCGCGCCCCGTAACCCCTTCATGTTTTCGGTGGCGGGCCATGGGTGGAGAGAATAGGACGGGTCAGTTTCGTGACCGGCGCCACGGCGCGGGGCGGCGACCGTGAGCGACGAGGTGCGCATCAGCCCCCTGCCGTGGCCGGACGACGGGCGCGGCCGCGTCCTGCGCCTGCCGCCGGAGGCCCTGCGCGACTTCCCCGTGGCCGAGCTGCACTGGGTGACCCTGCGGCCCGGCGCCGTGCGCGGCAACCACCGCCACCACGACCGCCGCGAACTGCTGATCGTCACCTACGACGGCCCCTGGCGGCTGGCCTGGCGCGGCGCCGACGGCCAGCCCCGCCAGCGCGACTTCACCGGCAGCGGCGCCGCCCTAATCGTCATTGCCCCCGACGTGCTGCACGCCATCCGCAACGACGGCGACGGCCTGCTGCAGGCCATCGCCTGCTCCGACCGGCCGCCGGCGCCGGGCGATACTGAGTGGGAGACGTTGCTGTAAGGGGCTGGTTTTGTCGGCCCGCTGCGCGGCCCGCGCCCCTCATCCTGGCCTTCTCCCCAGCGGGGAGAAGGAATGGCGTGGGTGGGCGTCGGGGGCGCGGCCAACCCCCATCCCTCGAATCGCGGTCTCCCTCTCCCCCGTGGGGGAGAGGGCCGGGGTGAGGGGGCAAAGGGCGCATCCCGAGGCACAGCCGCCGCCCCCGGCCCGCGCCCCTCATCCTGGCCTTCTCCCCGGTGGGGAGAAGGGATGGCGTTGGCGGGCGGAGGAGCGCGGCCAACCACCATCCCCCGAATCGCGGCCTCCCTCTCCCCCGTGGGGGAGAGGGCCGGGGTGAGGGGGCAAAGGGCGCATCCCGAGGCACAGCCGCCGCCCCGGCCCGCGCCCCTCATCCTGGCCTTCTCCCCGGCGGGGAGAAGGAATGGCGTGGGTGGGCGTCGGGGGCGCGCCCAACCCCGAACCC
>JALVPS010000161.1 GCA_027031685.1 Gammaproteobacteria bacterium
CCGTGCCAACCGGCAGGGATCGTTCCCGATGGATAGATCCTTTGCCACAATGGTTCTGCTTCTGTATCCCAAATTCATACAAGGAATTGATTTAAAATGTAATTTCGAGTTTTGTCAGGCAGTCAGGGAATCTGGGGGCGGAATGAGTTCAGGAGGGGGCGGGTCGGGCTTGCGTCTCGAGGCTCAGTCCCCCTCCACGCCGGACGCCCAAATGCGCCGCTCTAGCCACTGCAGGGTGTGGCGCAGCGGGGTGAGGGAGAGCAGCAGGGCACCGCCGATGCCCAGGGTGTTGGCCAGCAGGTCGCGCACGTCGGGGCTGCGCGGCGGGAACCAGTGCTGTAACACTTCCATGCCCAAGCTGAGGGTGAAGATGGCCGCCACCCACGCCAGGGCGGCGCGGGGGCGGTGGAAGATCTGCAGGAACCAGGCCGTCACCGCGCCGTAGGCCAGCAGGTGCAGGAGCTTGTCCTCGCCGCGGAAGCCGCCCCGGTCGAGCTGCACGGGCAGCAGGGAGGCGACGGCCAGCATGGCCAGCAGGCACAGGCCGATGAACAGCCACAGGCGGGGATGGCGCAGCGGGGCCACGGCGGTGACGACCTCCAGGCGTGACGGGGAAGGCAAAGTCTACAGCACCGCGCGCAGGGCGCTCAGGCACAGCAGCACATTGCGGGCATTGGCGGCATGGCCCATCAGGCCGATGCGCCACACCTGGCCGGCGAAGTCGCCCAGTCCGGCGCCGATCTCCAGCCCGTATTCCTCCAGCAGGCGGCGACGCACGGCGGCGTCGTCCACCCCGTCCGGGATGCGCACGGCGTTGAGCTGGGGCAGGCGGTGCGCCTCGTCCACCACGTATTCGATGCCCAGCCCGGCCAGCCCCTCGCGCAGGGCGTGGTGGTGGCGCCAGTGGCGCTCCCAGGCGTTCTCCAGCCCTTCCTCCTGCAGCAGCACCAGGGCCTCGTGCAGGGCGTACAGGGAATTGACCGGCGCGGTGTGGTGGTAGCTGCGCTTGGCGCCACTGCCCCAGTAGCCCATGACCAGGTTGAGGTCCAGGAACCAGCTCTGCACCTTGTGGCGGCGCTGCCTGATCTTCTCCACGGCGCGCTCGCCGAAGCTCACCGGCGACAGGCCCGGCACGCAGGACAGGCATTTCTGGGTGCCGGAGTAGATGGCGTCGATGCCCCACTCGTCCACGCGCAGCTCGATGCCGCCCAGGGAGGTGACGGCATCGACGATGGTCAGGCAGTCGTGGCGGTGGGCGATGTCCACCAGGGTGCGGGCGTCGGAACGCACGCCGGTGGAGGTCTCGGCGTGCACGAAGGCCACGATGCGCGCGTCCGGGTGGGCCTCGAGGGTGTCCTCCAGGCGCTGGGGGTCCACCGGCCGGCCCCAGGGATCGTCCACCACCACCGGCACGCCGCCGCAGCGTGCCACGTTCTCCACCATGCGGCCGCCGAACACCCCGTTGCGGCACACCACCACCTTCTCGCCCGGTTCCACCAGGTTGACGAAGCAAGTCTCCATGCCCGCCGAGCCCGGCGCCGACACCGGGAAGGTGAGCGGGTTGGCGGTCTGGAAGGCGTACTGCAGGAGCTGCTTGACCTCCTCCATCATGGCCACGAAGCGCGGGTCCAGGTGGCCGATGGTGGGGCGGGCCAGGGCCTCCAGGATGCGCGGATGGACATCGGACGGGCCGGGCCCCATGAGCACGCGGGCGGGTGGGTGGAAGGACGGGGTGTGCATGCGGGCTTTCCTCCTTTCGTTGGGCGTGGCCGGCGAGTATAGGAGCCCGCCGTGCCGGGGGCCAATGCCAGCACGACGGGCTCCTATAC
>JALVPS010000162.1 GCA_027031685.1 Gammaproteobacteria bacterium
CCTCAACGCCGAGCAGGCCGCCGCCGTGCAGGCCTTCGCCACCGGCGGCGAGGGCTTCCGCGTGGCCCTGCTGGACGGGGTCACCGGCAGCGGCAAGACCGAGGTCTACCTGCGGCTCATCGCCGACCAGCTGGCCGCCGGCCGGCAGGTGCTGGTGCTGGTGCCGGAGATCAGCCTCACCCCGCAGCTGCTGCGCCGCTTCGCGGCCCGCTTCCCCGACCGCACCATCGCCCTGCACTCGGCCCTGGGCGAGCGCGAGCGGCTGGCCGGCTGGCGGCTGGCGGCCAACGGGGCGGCCGGGGTAGTCATCGGCACCCGCTCGGCGGTGTTCACGCCCCTGGCTCGGCCGGGGCTGATCGTGGTGGACGAGGAGCACGACCCGGCCCTCAAGCAGCAGGAGGGCTTCCGCTACCACGCCCGCGACGTGGCCCTGCTGCGCGCCCAGCAGCTGGGCATCCCGGTGCTGCTCGGTTCCGCCACCCCGGCCCTGGAGAGCCTGGCCCACGCCCGCGCCGGCCGCTGGCAATGGCTGCGCCTGACGCAGCGCGCCGGGGGCGCCCGGCCGCCCCGGCTGCACCTGGTGGACCTGCGCCGCCAGGCCCTGCGCGAGGGGCTCTCGCACACCCTGCTCACGCGCATGCGCGAGCACCTGGCCGCCGGCCGGCAGGTGCTGCTGTTCCTCAACCGGCGCGGCTACGCCCCGGTCATGCTGTGCCATGCCTGCGGCGCCACCCTGGACTGCCCGCGCTGCGACGCCCACACCACCTACCACGCCACCCGCCACCGCCTGCGCTGCCACCACTGCGGTCACGAGCGCCCGCCGCCCGCCGCCTGCCCGGCCTGCGGCAGCGAGGAGCTGACCGTGGTGGGGCTGGGCACGCAGCGCCTGGAGGCCACCCTGGGCGAGCTGTTCCCCGACCAGCCGCTCATCCGCATCGACCGCGACAGCATGCGCCGCAAGGGCGCCCTGGGCGAGGCGCTGGCGGCCATCGGCCGCGGCGAGTACCGCATCGTGCTGGGCACCCAGATGCTGGCCAAGGGCCACGACTTCCCGGGCATCACCCTGGTGGGCATGATCGACGTGGACCAGGGCCTGTTCAGCACCGACTTCCGCGCCCCCGAGCGGCTGGTGCAGCAGGTCATGCAGGTGAGCGGCCGGGCCGGGCGCGGCGACGAGCCGGGCGAGGTGGTGCTGCAGACCCACCGCCCCGACCATCCCCTGCTGCAAGGGCTGCTGCGGCGCGACTATGGCGCCCTGGCCGAGCAGCTGCTGGCCGAACGGGAGTGCGCCGGCTGGCCGCCCCATGCCCACTTGGTTCTAGTGCGGGCCAGCGCCCACCGACGCGAGCCGGCGCTGGCCTTTCTCGACGCCTTCGCCGGGCTGTGCCGCGCCCAGGGGGCGGACGGCGTGGAGCTGCTGGGACCGGCCCCCGCCCCCATGGAGCGCAAGGCCGGCCGCTACCGCCAGATCCTGCTGCTGCGCGCCGCCGCGCGCGGCCCCCTGCACGGCCTGCTGACCCGGGTGCTGCCCGCCGCCCGCCGCCTGCCCGCCGCGCGCCGCGTGCGCTGGTCGGTGGACGTGGACCCGCTGGAGCTGGGCTGAGCTTGACACCGTACCGTGGTACGGCTGCTAGGCTGGACACAGCACCATCACCACGGAGGTCGCCATGCCCACCACCCGCCTCGCCCTCACCGGCCTCACCTGCGCCCACTGCGCCGACACCGTGCGCGCCGCCCTGGCATCCCTGCCCGGCGTGCAGGCCGCGGTGGACTACCCGCGCGCCGAGGCCGTGGTGCAGCACCCGCCCGACATCACCGCCGAACGGCTGGTGGCCGCCGTGCAGGCGCGCGGCTACGGAGCCCGCCCCCTGGCCGACGACGCCGGCGACGACAGCGCTGCCGCCGGCCTGCACATCGCCATCATCGGCAGCGGCTCGGCGGCCTTCGCCGCCGCCCTCCAGGCCAGCGAGCGGGGCGCCCGCGTCACCCTCGTCGAGCGCGCGCCGGTCATCGGCGGCACCTGCGTCAACGTGGGCTGCGTGCCGTCCAAGATCATGCTGCGCGCCGCCGAGCTGGCCCAGCTGCAGCGCCACAACCCCTTCCGCGGCCTGGCCGACTGCGAGCCGCGCATCGACCGCCCCGCCCTGCTCGCCCAGCAGCAGGACCGGGTAGCGGAGCTGCGCGCCACCAAGTACGAGGACATCCTGCGCGATCACCCGGACATCACCCTGCGGCGCGGCAGCGCCCGCTTCCTGGACGCCACCACCCTGGCCATCGACACCCCCGACGGCCACAGCGAGCGCCTGGCCGCCGACCGCATCCTGGTGGCCACCGGCTCGCGGCCCCACATCCCGCCCGTGGCCGGCCTGGCCGACACCCCCTACTGGACCTCAACCGAGGCGCTGGCGGCGGAGACGGTGCCCGAACACCTGATCGTGCTCGGCTCGTCCATCGTCGCCGTGGAGCTGGCCCAGGCCTGGCGGCGGCTGGGCGCGGCGGTCACCCTGCTGGCCCGCCACACCCTGCTGTACCGCTTCGACCCGGCCCTGGGCGCCGGCCTGCGCGAGGCCTTCGCGGCGGAGGGCATCGCCGTGCGCGAGCACACCCAGGCCGAGCGGGTGCGCCACGACGGCGACCGCTTCCATGTGCAGCTGGACGACGGCAGCACCCTGGAGAGCGACGCCCTGCTGGTGGCCACCGGCCGGCGCCCCAACACCGACGCCCTGGACCTGCCCGCCGCCGGCGTGGCCACCGACGCCCACGGCGCCATCGTGGTGGACGAGACGCTGCGCACCTCGGCGCCCACCGTGTGGGCCGCCGGCGACTGCTGCAACCTGCCCCGGTTCGTGTACGTGGCGGCGGCGGCCGGCACCCGCGCGGCCATCAACATGACCGGCGGCAGCGCCCGCCTGGACCTGACCGGCCTGCCGGCGGTGATCTTCACCGACCCGCAGGTGGCCAGCGCCGGCCTGGACCCGGCCGCCGCGGCGCGCGCCGGCATCGCCGTGGAGACGCGCCGCCTGGACCTGGACCAGGTGCCGCGCGCCCTGGCCAACTTCGAGACGCGCGGCTTCGTGCAGCTGGTGGCCAGCGCCGGCGAGCGCCGCCTGCTGGGGGCGCAGATCCTGGCCCCGGCCGCCGGCGAGATGATCCAGACCGCCGTGCTGGCCATCCGCCAGGGGCTCACCGTGGCCGACCTGGCCGACACCCTGTTCCCCTACCTGACCATGGTGGAGGGGCTCAAGCTGTGCGCCCAGACCTTCACCCGCGACGTCAGCCAGCTCTCCTGCTGCGCGGGCTGAGGCCATGGCGGCGGGCTACACCATCGGCCAGCTGGCGCGCGCCGCCGGCGTGAACGTGGAGACCATCCGCTACCCGCCCCAGGCCCTGGCGCGGCTGCGCTTCATCCGCCAGGCCCGGGCGCTGGGCTTCTCCCTGGCCGAGATCGGCCGCCTGCTGGCCCTGGACGAGGCGCACTGCGCCGAGGTGCGAACGGTGGCCGAGGCCCACCTGCGCCGGGTGCGCGACCGGCTGGCCAAGCTGCAGCGGCTGGAGGCCGCCCTGGCCGCGCTGGTGGCCCACTGCGCCGACAACGCCGACGGCGCGCCCTGCCCCATCCTGGAGATCCTCGGCCCGCCGCCCGAGGCCGACGGCCGACGGCCGTCTTGAAAAACCACCCCCCGCATCCATATGCCTCTCAATAGAGACGCCGGCCACGGCGCGCCGGCGCGCAAACCAAAGGAGGCATGACATGGCACAGACCATCGACACTCGGCAGGTGCCCCGGCGGGGCCGCCTGCGTTTCCACATCCGTTCCATCGACCGGCGCCGGCCGTGGCGCTGGTTGGCCGAGGGCTGGCACGACTATGCCGCCCATCCCTGGCAGAGCGTGCTGTACGGGGCGCTGTTCGTGGCCGCCGGCTGGTGGCTGGGCTATTACGCCCTGCAGCGGCCGGTGCTGCTGTTCGGCTTTCTGAGCGGCCTGCTGCTCATCACCCCGCTGCTGGCCACCGGCCTGTACGAGGCCGCCCGCTGCCGCCGCTGCGGCGAGATCCCCACCATCCGCGGCGGCCTGCGCATGGTGGGCCGCAAGCTGGGCGCCATCCTCACCATCGGCGCCGTGCTGCTCATCATCCTCATCGCCTGGCTGCGCGTCTCGGCGCTGCTCATCGCCCTCAAGTTCCACGTGGCCGGGCAAAGCGCGGCGGCCCTGTCGCTGGGTGACATGCTGCAGTGGCATAACCTGAGCTGGCTGACCCTGTACCTGCTCATCGGGCTGGCCTTCGCCGCGGCGGTGTTCGTCACCAACAACCTGTCCCTGCCGCTGATGATCGACCGCGACGCCGACGCGGTGACGGCCATGGTGGCCAGCATCCGCGCCGTGCGCGAAAACCCCGGGCCCATGCTGCGCTGGGCGGCCATCATCGTCGGCCTGTCGCTGGTGGGCGTGGCGACCGGCTTCCTGGGCTTTCTGATCCTCTTCCCGCTGCTCGGCTACGCCACGTGGCACAGCTACGCCGATCTGGTGGCCTGGGACGACTGAACCCGGGGCCGCCCCGCGCGCCCCCCCCTTCCACGAGGCAACAAGGACAACATGAACAAACCCGACGACCACCCCCTGCCGGACGTCCGCCTGGACGAATACGGCTTTTTCACCGACCCGCAGGACTGGACCCACCAGCGCGCCGAGCGATACGCCCGCGCCCTGGGCATGGGCGAGCTCACCCCGACGCACTGGGCCGTGCTGGAGCACGTGCGCGAGCACTGGCTGACCCACCAGGCCATCCAGCCCGCCAAGCTCATCTGCCGCGCCGTGGAGCTGGAGGACGACTGCGTGTGGCGCCTGTTCGGCGGCCCGCTGGAGATGTGGAAGGTGGCCGGCCTGCCCTACCCCGGGCTGGAGGCCTACACCTACATGGAGAACGAGGAACCGCCGGCGGGCTGACCGCGGGCGGCGCAATGGGCCTATACTGGAAAAATAGTGAATTCACCCACGCACCGGAGCCACCGCTTGTCTCACCGCTGCACCGCCCCGGCGACCGGCACACAGGCCATCCGCCCGTGACCGACAACTCGCACCCCCCCGTCCTGCGCCACCTGCTGCGCACCCGCCTGCGGGAGTCGCCCCTGTTCACGGGCGTGGACGAGGCCTTTCTGGACCGCGTCATCGACAGCGGCCGCCAGGAGTACCTGGCCGCCAACGCCGAGTGGAACGACGAGCGACCGGAGCAGTTCTTCACCGTGCTCATCCAGGGCCGCATGGAGGTGGTACGCATCGACCCGCGCTCGGCGCGCCGCTTCACCCTGTTCCTGCTCGGGCCGGGCGACGGCTACGACATCCTGCCGCTGCTGGACGGCCAGCCACACGAGGCCACCCTGTTCGCCATCGACGACGTGCACCTGCTGCGTTTCCCGCTGGCACAGGTGCGCCAGTGGCTGCACGACAACCCCACCCTCAACCACAATTTCCTCATGTACGTGGGGCACTCCCTGCGCCGCATGGAAGACCTGGCCACCGACCTGGCCCTGCACGGCACCCTCAAGCGGCTCGCCAACCTGCTGCTGCGCCACCTGGACCTGCACCCGGCCCACGGCCCGGCCACCGACCCCGTGCCGGTGCGCCTCATCAACGATCTCAAGCACGAGCGGCTGGCCAGCATGATCGGCTCCGTGCGGCAGATCGTGAACCGCCACCTGGGCAAGCTGAAGCGCATGGGCGTGATCGAACAGCAGGAGAACCGCCTGTTCGTGCGCGACCTGGAGACCCTCAAGCGCTACGCCGAGCGCGTCGAGGATGACATCGAGCGCGACCGCCGGCGCCGCGATCCCCGCCGCTGAGCCCACCCTGGCCACCATTGCGCTACCGCTGTCACCGAGGTGACAGCCCCGCTCGCTGACGCCCACTACCATGACGGGCGTCCGGCCCAGCGCCCGACATTATTGGCCTGCATACCCTCCAACTCACCCCCGCATTGCAGGCGCGGCTTTCCCTGACCGAACGGGCCGGGGAAAGCCGGTTTTTTTTGCCATTTACCCCGATTCTCCCCCGTCACTCCGCTGCGGGTGCGCAATTCCAAAGAATCCACTTCCAACCCGTTGACAATCGTCAACTGACCGCGCCGGCACCCGCGACACAATGGCCGCCCACGCAGTCGTTCCGACGGCCGGAACGTTGGCCATTCGACAATCGTCCAGAGCAGAGCCCATGAACAAGAACAGAAAACTCGGCCTGTGGCAGGCAGTGGCCCTGGCGGTGGGCACCATGGTGGGCGCCTCCATCTTCTCCATCTTCGGGCTGGGCGCCCGCGTGGCCGGCCACAACCTGCCGCTGGTGTTCGTGCTGTCGGGGATGGTGGCGCTGCTGGTGGCCTACTCCTACGCCCACCTGGGCAGCCGCATCATCTCCGACGCCGGCCCCATGGAATTCATCCTCAAGGGGCTGGGCGACGGGCTGCTCACCGGCGCGCTGAGCTTCGTGTTCTGGCTCACCTACGTGGTCTCCATCGGCCTGTTCGCCAAGGGCTTCGCCGGCTATTTCCAGGCCCTGCTGCCGTGGTCGCCCTCGCCGCTGCTGCTGGGGCTCATCGAGGTGGGCGTGGTGCTGGTGTTCCTCGGCCTGGGCCTGCTCGGCTCGGCGGCGGTGGGCAAGGCGGAGTTCCTCATCGTGCTCGTCAAGCTGGGCATCCTGGGCCTGTTCGTGGTGCTGGGCATCTGGACCGTCAACCCGGCCTGGATCACCCCCAGCCTCGACCCCGCCCAGCTCAAGGGCACGCTCAACGCCGTGGCCATCTTCTTCCTGTCCTACATGGGCTTCGGGCTGGTCACCAACGCCTCGGAGCAGATGGCCGACCCGGAGCGCACCGTGCCGCGCGCCATCTACCTCAGTATCCTCACCGTCAGCGTCGTGTACGTGTCGGTGACGGTGGTGGCCATGGGCAACCTGCCCCTGCCCGAGCTGATCCGCGTCGAGGACAACGCCCTGGCGGTGGCCGCGCGGCCCTTCCTGGGCCAGTGGGGCTTCCTGCTGGTCAGCGTGGGGGCGCTCATCTCCATCGCCTCGGCCCTCAACGCCACCCTGTTCGGCGGCGCCAACGTGGCCTACGCCCTGGCCCGCGACGGCGAGCTGCCCGCCGTGTTCAACCGCAAACTGTGGTTCGGCTCGGTGGAGGGACTGTACTTCACCGCCGCCCTGGGCATCGCCTTCGCCCTGCTGTTCAACCTGAACGGCATCGCCGCCATCACCAGTTGCGTCATGATCTGCATCTACCTGTTCGTGCTGATGGCCCACTGGCGGCTGCGCAAGGCCTACGGCGGCCATCCGCTCATCATCGCCACCGGCTTCGTGGTGGTGCTGTTCGTGTTCGTCGTGCTGCTGGTGTACCAGTGGCAGACCAACCGCGCCGCCTTCTGGGGCACCTGGGTGGTGCTGGCCGGCAGCCTGCTGCTGGAGATCGTCTATCGCGCCCTCACCCAGCGCGTGTTCATCGAGCGCGAGGAGACCCAGCTGCACGCCGAGGCCGAGCGCCTGGGGCGCGCCGTGGCCCTGCACCTGCCACGCCGGCGCCGGCGGCCGTCGTCATGAGCCACTCACCGCCACTGCCCGTGCCCATCGCCGTGCTCACCCTCAACCCGGCAGTGGACATGACCTACGAGATCGACCGCCTGCTGCCGGACCAGAAGGTGCACGCCAGCGCCACCCGCCACGACCCCGGCGGCAACGGCATCAACGTGGCGCGCGGCTTCTGCGTGCTGGCCGGCGAGATCGGCAACCTGCTGGAACGCCTGCTGCGCCAGCAGATCGACACCCTCACCTTCGAGCGGGTGGACGGCGAGACGCGCATCAACGGCACGGCCATCGAGCACCACAGCGGCGCCCAGTATGAGATCAGCGGCCTCGGCCCGGCCGCGGCCTGCTCGCCGGGCAAGAAAGGCGGGGGAGATGAGGCGATGACATGAAGATCTCGTTCCACGGCGCCGACCGCGAGGTGACCGGCTCCTGTCACCTGGTGGAGTGCAACGGCCGGCGGCTGCTCGTCGACTGCGGCATGTTCCAGGGCGGGCGCCGCATGGCGGAGGAGAACGCCGCCGATTTCGGCTTCGACCCGGCCCGCATCGACCACCTGCTGCTCACCCACGCCCACCTGGACCACTGCGGCCGCATCCCGCTGCTGGTCAAGCGCGGCTTTCGCGGCGAGATCATCACCGCCGCCGCCAGCCGCGAGCTGGCCCGGCTGGTGCTGCTGGACGCCGCCCACCTGCAGGAGGAGGAGGCCGAGTACCAGTCGCGCAAGATGGCCCGCCACCGCGGCCACCACAACCGGCAGTGGGTGGAGCCGCTGTACACGGTGCTGGACGCCCTCAACAGCCTGGACTTCTTCGGCCGCACGGCCCGCTACGGGCAGCCGCTGGACATCGCCCCCGGCATCCGCGCCACCTTCGTCAACGCCGGCCACATCCTCGGCTCGGCCTGCGTGCTGCTGGAGCTGGAGGAGCAGGGACGCCGCCGGCGGGTGCTGTTCTCCGGCGACCTCGGCTACAGCGGGCGCCCCCTGCTGCAGGACCCCACCCCGCCGCCGGCGGCCGACGTGGTGGTCATGGAGACCACCTACGGCGACCGCCTGCACAAGCCCCTGCAGCCTTCCATCGAGGAGCTGTACGAGGCCATCGAGGACACCTTCCGCCGCGGCGGCAACGTGGTCATCCCCACCTTCGCCCTGGAGCGCGCCCAGGAGCTGCTCTACTTCCTGCACGAGGGCGTGCGGCAGGGCCGCCTGCCGGGCGCCATGCAGGTGTTCCTCGACTCGCCCATGGCCATCTCCGCCACGGAGATCTTCCGCCACCACCTGGACTGCCTGAAGCCCGGCGCGGTCAAGCGCTTCGGCGCCGGCGAGGACCCCTTCGCCGTGCCCGGCCTGCATTTCACGCGCGAGACGGCCCAGTCCATGGCCATCAACCAGATCGGCGGCGGCGCGGTCATCATGGCCGGCTCCGGCATGTGCACCGGCGGCCGCGTGCGCCACCACCTGAAGCACGACCTGTGGCGGCGGGACTCCAGCATCGTCTTCGTCGGCTACGCCGCGCGCGGCACCCTGGCGCGCATCATCATCGACGGCGCGCGCACCGTGCGGCTGTTCGGCGAGGAGATCCCGGTGCGCGCCCGCATCTACACCATCGGCGGCTTCTCCGCCCACGCCGACCGCGACGAGCTGCTGGCCTGGTACCGCCACACCGGCCGGCCGCACCACACCCATCCTGGTGCACGGCGAAGACCAGGCCATGCGCCGCTTCGCCAGCCACCTGCCGGACAGCACCCGGGTGGTGATGCCTGCCATCGGCGAGGAGTTCACCCTGTGAATCGAGGGCGCGGGGCAATCGGGCGGCGTGGCCCCATCGACCGCCATTCGATAGTGTATTCCGAAGCAGGGAAAGGCCGCCGCAGCTTTTGACCGACCTGAATGCACGCCCATGGCCATCCTCGTCCTCAACGCCGGCTCCTCCAGCCTCAAGTTCGCCCTCTTCGATATCGAACAGCCGGCCCTGCCGCGCCTCCTGCATGGCGAGTACGCCGGGCTGGGCGGAGCGGTGCGGCTGCACGTCACGGGCGATGCCGGCACCCTGCACTGCGCCGCCTCGCCGCCGCTGGCGGACCACGAGGCGGCGGTGGGCCACCTGCTGGACTGGCTGGAGGCCAGCCACCTGGCGCCGCTGGTGGCGGCGGCCGGCCACCGCGTGGTGCACGGCGGCGCCGGCCACCACGCGCCGGCCCGTGTGGACGCGGACCTGCTGGCGGCGCTGCGCGCCCTGGTACCGCTGGCGCCGCTGCACCTGCCGCACAATCTGGCGGCCATCGAGGCCCTGGCCCGGCGCCGGCCGGACCTGCCCCAAGTGGCCTGCTTCGACACTGCCTTCCACCGCACCATGCCCGAGGTGGAGCAGCGCTACGCCCTGCCGGAGGCGTGGTTCGTCCGCGGCGTGCGCCGCTACGGCTTCCACGGCCTGTCCTACGAGTACATCGCCGGCGAGCTGCCGCGCCACCTGGGCGCGGCCGCCGACGGCCGCGTGGTGGTCGCCCACCTGGGCCACGGCGCCAGCCTGTGTGCCCTGCGCGAGCGGCGCTCGGTGGCCACCACCATGGGCTTCACCCCGCTGGACGGCATCCCCATGGCCACCCGCCCCGGCCAGCTGGACCCGGGCGTGGTCACCTGGTGGCTGCGCGAGGCGGGGCTGGACGTGGCCGCCGTGGACGACCTGCTCAACCACCACAGCGGCCTGGCCGGTCTGTCCGGCGGCAGCGGCGACATGCGCGCCCTGCTGGCCAGCGACGCGCCGGCGGCGCGCCGCGCGGTGGACTACTTCGTGCACCACACGGCGCGCGCCGTCGCCTCCCTGGCCGGCGCCCTGGGCGGGCTGGACGCGCTGGTGTTCACCGCCGGCATCGGCGAGCACGCCGCCGAGATCCGCGCCCGCGTGTGCCAACGCCTGGCCTGGCTGGGCCTGCGCCTGGACCCGACCGCCAACGCCGCCCAGGCCACCCGCCTCAGCGCGCCGGACAGCCCCGTCTCCGTGTGGCGCATCCCCACCGACGAGGCGCGCATCATCGCCCGCCACACCCGCCGCCTGCTGCGCGAGGGCCCCGCATGACCCAATACCACGCCACTGCGGCCCGCAACGTCGGGCGGCCCGTACAGGGCCGCTCACGACGGCACGGCCGCGGCCGAGACAAACGACCGTTTCCCTGCTTCAGGAGGACACCCCATGCACGATGAACCCCATGGCACCCTGGTGCTACTACGCCACGGCGAGTCGGTGTGGAACCTGCAGAACCGCTTCACGGGCTGGGTGGACGTCTCACTCAGCCGCCGCGGCATGGCGGAGGCGGCCCGCGCCGGGGCGCTGCTGCGCGACTGGCGCTTCGACGTGGCCTTCACCTCGGTGCTGCTGCGCGCCCAGGACACGCTGTACGAGGTGCTCAAGCAGAATCGCCACTGCGACCACTACATGCGTGTGCACGAGACGGGGCGCGAGTGGTACGAGCACTTCCACCCCGCCGAGGACGACCTGCGCGAGCTGAAGGTCTATTCCAGCTGGCGCCTCAACGAGCGCTACTACGGCGACCTGCAGGGCCTGAACAAGGACCTCGCGCGGCAGCGGTTCAGCGCCGAGCAGGTGCACATCTGGCGGCGCAGCTACGACGTGCCGCCGCCCGGCGGCGAGAGCCTGAAGACGACCGCCGAGCGCGCCATCCCCTACTACCGCACGCGCATCGTGCCGCGTCTGCGGCGCGGCGAGACGGTGCTGGTATCGGCGCACGGCAACTCGCTGCGCGCGCTGATCATGCACATCGAGGGCATGACGCCGGAGCAGATCGTCACCTTTGAGCTGCCCACCGGCACGCCGCACGTGTACCGCTTCGACGCAGAGATGCGCCGCCTGGGGCACGAGGTGCTGCACCCGGCGGAGGCACCCTGAGCCGGTCGCGGGACCGGCACCATCATCGCCGTGTACGGCTTCGGCCTCATGACCCCCATCGGCTGGGGCTGGGCGCTGGGCATGTGGGCCTACGCCCTCGCCTGGTTCGTCTTCAACGACGTGGTCAAGATGGGCGTGCTGCGCTACTACCGCAGCCGCAAGGGCGTGGTGGTGGAGATCTGACGCCACGACACCCATACACGATCAGTGGCGCACGGATTTCATGACCTGCGCCGCTTGTGGGCGACGGGGCGCTTACCTATGCTTGCCGACCCATGAGGATTCGGTCCGTGCTGAGCGTGACGGGGCTGCTGGTGTGCATCTTCAGCGCGTCGGTGGTGCCCCCGATCCTTATCTCGTGGTTCTATCAGGACGGCGAGACGCACAATCTGCTGGCGGCGTTTTTCATCATCCTGGGCACCGGGCAGCTGCTGTGGCTGACCAACCGGCGCCGGCCGCCGCGCATCCGCCGCCAGGAGGGGTTTCTGGTGGTGGCGCTGTTCTGGATCCTGCTCGGCTCGCTGGGGGCGTTGCCGTTCATGCTGTCGCTGCGGCTGGGCTTCGTGGACGCGCTGTTCGAGTCGGTGTCCGGGCTGACGACCACCGGGGCCACGGTGCTGGAGGGGCTGGACCGCATGCACCCCTCCATCCTGTTCTACCGGCAGGAGATCCAGTGGTTCGGCGGCATGGGGCTGGTGGTGCTGGCGGTGGCCATCCTGCCGGTGCTGGGCATCGGCGGCATGTCGCTGTACCGCGCGGAGATCCCGGGGCCGATGAAGGAGGAGAGGATCGTGCCCCGCCTGTCCAGCAGCTCACGCAACCTGTGGCTGCTGTACCTGTTCATCACCGCCGCCTGTGCCTTCTGCTACTGGCTGGCGGGCATGTCGCCCTTCGACGCCGTGGCGCACAGCCTGACCACCGTGTCCACCGGCGGTTTCTCCACCCACGACGCCAGCCTGGGCTATTTCCACAGCGCCACCATCGAGATGATCGCGGTGGTGTTCATGATCGTGGGGGCCATCAATTTCGGCGTGCACTTCACGGCCCTGCAGCGCCGCTCCCTGCGACCCTACTGGCACGACGTGGAGGTGCGCGGCTTTCTGGGCTTCGTGGCGCTGGCCACGGGCCTCATCACCCTCGGCCTGTGGCTGACGCACTACTACGGCGGCGTGCTGGCCGACCTGCGCAACGCCATCTTCGAAGTGGTGTCCATCATCACCAGCACCGGCTACGGCACGGTGGACTTCACGGCCTGGCCGCCGGTGTTCCCCACCCTGCTCATCGCCATCAGCTTCATCGGCGGCTGCGGCGGCTCCACCGCCGGGGGCATGAAGGTGCTGCGCGTGCTCATCCTGTTCCGCCTGGGCCTGCGCGAGATCGTGCGCCTCACCCACCCGCGGGGGGTCTTCCTGGTCAAGCTCAACGGCCGTCCCATCCCCGCCGCCACCCTGCAGAGCATCCTGGGCTTCTTCTCGGTGTACGTGGCCAGCTTCGCCACGTTGATGCTGGCCATGATGGCCGTCGGCCTGGATCAGGTGTCGGCCTATTCGGCCATCGCCACCTGCCTCAACAACCTGGGGCCGGGGCTGGGCGAGGTGGCCACGTCCTTCGCCGGGGTGAGCGACGCGGGCAAGGTGATCGGCGTGGTGGCCATGCTGCTGGGCCGGCTGGAGGTGTTCTCGGTGCTGGTGCTGCTGCATCCCGACTTCTGGCGCTAGCAGGCGTTGAAATTCTACTCATGCGGCGTGATACGGCGTTAAAAATGGCCTCAAAATGCGCATTTACTGCTTGTAAATTGCGCTTTTTCGGCCATTTTTGCCTTGTCCCACACTCGCCTGGGCGAATTTCAACGCCTGCTAACGAGTTGGCGGATCGGGTGCGTGCCACCCGGCGGCCGTGACACAATCGGCGCCCCCTGCCCGAGCGAGCCGAGCATGCAGTATCACATCCGCCGCACCCTGGTCGAGCTGCTGTCCGCCGATGCGTGGAAGGCGCGCATCGTGTTCTGGTGTGGCGCGGTGCTGGTGGGCGTGCTGGCCACGCTGTTCGCCTGGGGCACAGAGGAGGCCAACAGGCTGTTTCTGGGCAGCGCCGCCCGCTGGCCGTTCATGCCCCTGCTGCTGTCGCCCGTGGGGCTGGTGGTAGTAGTGTGGCTGACGCGCCGCTACGTGCCGGGCGCCAAGGGCAGCGGCATTCCCCAGGCCATCGCCGCCCTGTCCATGCGCGAGCACGAGAGCCGCAGCCTGCTGCTGTCGTTCCGCATCGCCCTGGCCAAGATCGGCCTGTGCCTGCTGGGCATGCTGTGCGGGGCCTCCATCGGCCGCGAGGGGCCCACGGTGCACGTGGGCGCCGCCGTCATGTTCTCCCTGGGGCGCTTCGCCCGCTTTCCGCACCACTACATGGACCGCGGCCTGATCCTGGCCGGCGGCGCGGCGGGCATCGCCGCCGCCTTCAACACGCCCCTGGCAGGCATCCTGTTCGCCATTGAGGAGATGGCCCGCTCCTTCGAGGAACGCACCTCCGGCACCCTGCTCACCGCCGTGTTCCTGGCCGGCATCACCGCCGTCGCCCTGCAGGGCAACTACGTGTATTTCGGCACCAGCTCCGCCTCGCTGGCGCCGGGCCAGATCCTGCTGCCCATCTTCCTGTGCGGCATCCTGGGCGGCGCCCTGGGCGGGCTGTTCTCGCAGACGCTCATCGTCATCAGCCGCCGCGTGGCCGGCCTGTCCGGCCACCACCCCTACCTGCTGGCGGCCGGCTGCGGGCTGGTCATCGCCCTGGTGGGCATCTACACCCACGGCGCCACCTTCGGCACCGGCTACCACGAGGCGCGCCGCATCGTCACCGGCGAGGGCGAGCTGGGCACCGCCTACCCCTTCCTCAAGATGCTGGCCACCTGGGCCTCCTACATCAGCGGCATCCCCGGCGGCATCTTCGCCCCCTCCCTGGCCACCGGCGCCGGCGTGGGCAACTCGCTGGCCGCCCTGCTGCCCGCCTACCCGGCCGGCGCCATCGTCATCCTCGGCATGGTGGGCTACTTCACCGGCGTCGTGCGCACGCCCATCACTGCCTTCGTCATCGTCATGGAAATGACCGACAACAACTCCCTGCTCCTGCCCCTCATGGCCACCGCCTTCATCGCCCACGCCACCTCGCACATCGTCTGCCCCGTGCCCATCTACCAGGCCCTGGCCGAGGCCTTCCTGCCGCGCCGGGCCCAGCCGGGCGAAGGCTGAGGGCGGCGCACCGCCGGCGGCGTCCGCGGCCGCCTATTCCCGATCCCAGTACGCCGTGGCAATGCCCTCGCCCAGGTCGGCCTCGATGAGGCGGCGGCGCACTTCCAGCAGGTGCCGGATGAGGGCCGGCTCGAAGCGTTCGTAGGCGGCGGCGTCGGGCTCGCGGCGCACGACCACGCCCAGCAGTTCGGTGATGGCGTTGCCGATGGAGTTCTGGCTGATGGTGACGATGAGGTCGCCGCTGTCGTTGCGGTAGATGAGCTGCTTGAAGGCGGGCTGCCAGCGGATGGCGTTGGCGTATTTGGGGTCGCGGATGCAGCGGTCGCGCACCTTCTTGGCGGCGGCCATGAAGTCGTTGTTGTAGAGCAGCTTGTCCTCCACCTGGTCGGGGAAGTACACGCCCTCCGGCATGGGGGCGTTGCGGCTGGACACCTGGGTAAAGAAGGTGCGGTAGAAGTCGATGAAGCCCTTGAGGATCTCGTCGTATTCACGCCAGAAGTGCACGCTGCGCAGCATGGCGGCGCCGTCGCGGACCTTCCAGCTGGGCAGGCCCTGGGGGTAGCCGGTGAGGCGGATCCGCGCCTCCTCGTCGCTGGCCGGGGTGAGCACCTCCAGCTTCAGGGTGGCGAAGAACTCGCGGTACACGTCGCGCATGTAGGACTGGAACAGGCTGTGCTGGCCGCCGTCGGTGAGGTTGGGGTTGTCCGGGTCGGCCAGTTGGGCCGAGGCCAGCCGGTCCATGTCGAACACCATGAAGTGGTTGTGCAGCATGCGGATGCTGGGCACGCCGGGAGAGGTGAGCGGCCAGGTGGCGTCCAGGCTGGCCTCGCCGGCCAGCAACAGGTGTTCGGCCGGGTCCGGGAACTGCTCCAGCATGTAGTCGATGAGGATCTGGTTCATGCGGTTCCAGACGTTCTTCACGTTGTCCGGCACCTGCGTGCGGCGCACCGGCCGGCCGAGCGGATTGAGGATGGTCTGCGAGGTGTTGTAGATGATGGAGGTGTCGAAGGTGGTGCTGTGCCCCAGGGCCTTGCGGTAGAGCAGCAGGTTCTCGGGATTGACCAGCAAGCCGTTGTTGTGCACCAGGTCGTTGAGGTTCTCGGTGCTGTTGAAGAACTCGTTGGGTGCCATCCCCTCCGGCACCTCCAGGGGAATGGGGCGGAACGGGGTGACGATCTCGCGGGGTCCGTACTGCATGGGGGTTCACCTCGTGGCTGGGGGCGCGCGGCCCGGTTCGGGCGCGCAGTGTACCGCGCCCCGCGGAGGCCGCCCACGACCCCGGTCAAGGACCGTCCCGCCCTTTTTGCTGACCTTTGCCAAGGCAGGGCGGCGCCCCACCTGACATGCTTGTTTGCTGGCATTCGGCCGGCGGATGCAGGAGCATTCCCGCAAACGGCCCGGTCAAGAACACCCGTTCGCCCAAGGAGAGTCACATGAGCGAGGCAGCCAGCCCCACGATGAGCGACGAGCAGCTCGCGCAGATCCACGCCTGGTGGCGCGCCGCCAACTACCTGTCGGTGGGCCAGATCTTCCTCCTCGACAACCCGCTGCTGGAGGAGCCGCTGAGGCCCGAGCACATCAAGCCGCGCCGCCTGGGGCACTGGGGCACCTGCCCCGGCCTGAACCTGCTGTACGCGCACATGAACCGCGTCATCCGGCAGTACGACCTGAACGCCATCTACGTCACCGGACCCGGCCACGGCGGCCCGGCGCTGGTGGCCAACACCTGGCTGGAGGGCACCTACAGCGAGCTGTACCCGGCGGTGTCGCGCGACAAGGCGGGCATGAGGCACCTGTTCCGCCAGTTCTCCTTTCCGGGCGGCGCGCCCAGCCACTGCG
>JALVPS010000163.1 GCA_027031685.1 Gammaproteobacteria bacterium
CCACGGCGACCTGCACGGCTTCATGCACTGGGACGGCCCCATCCTCACCGACTCCGGCGGCTTCCAGGTGTACAGCCTGGCCGAGATGCGCAAGATCAGCGAGGAAGGGGTGGTGTTCCGCTCGCCGGTGGACGGCAGACGCGTGCAGCTCACGCCGGAGCGCTCCATGGCCGTGCAGCGGGCGCTGGGCTCGGACGTGGTGATGATCTTCGACGAGTGCACGCCCTATCCGGCCAGCCACGAGGAGGCGGCCCGCTCCATGGCCCTGTCGCTGCGCTGGGCGGCGCGCAGCAAGGCGGCCCACGGCGACAATCCGGCCGCCCTGTTCGGCATCGTGCAGGGCGGCATGTATCCCGACCTGCGCCGGGCCTCGGCCGAGGCGCTGCGGGCAATCGGCTTCGACGGCTACGCGGTGGGTGGGCTGTCGGTGGGCGAGCCGCCGGAGGAGCGCGCGCGCATCCTGGAGGCCACCCTGCCGGCGCTGCCGGCGGACCAGCCCCGCTACCTCATGGGCGTGGGCAAGCCGGCCGACATCGTGGAGGCCGTGGCGCGCGGCGTGGACATGTTCGACTGCGTGATCCCCACGCGCAACGCTCGCACCGGCTTCCTGTACACCCGCCACGGGCTGATCCGCATCCGCAACAGCCGCTACGCCGACGACACGCGCCCGGTGGACCCCACCTGCGGCTGCTACACCTGCCGCCACTACTCGCGCGCCTATCTGCGCCACCTGGACAAGTGCGGCGAGATCCTGGGCGCCCGCCTCAACACCATCCACAACCTGCACTACTACCAGCAGCTCATGGCCGAACTGCGCGCCGCCATCGCCGCCGGCCGCTTCGCCGAGTACCGCCGCGCCTTCCACGCGCGCCAGTCGACTGCCGGCGCCGCTGTGTCATAATACGCGCGCCTCGCGGGGGGCTCCCCGCCAGCGTCCGCGCGCGTCCACCCACAATAACGAGGAATCAGCGATGGATTTCTTCATCAACAGCGCCCTGGCCCAGGGCCCCCAGCAACCCCCCGGCGGCGGCCTGGACTTCCTGCTCCTGATCGGCGTCATGTTCGCCGTGATGTACTTCCTGATCATCCGGCCGCAGTCCAAGCGGGCCAAGGAGCACAAGGCGCTCATCGAGGGCCTCAAGAAGGGTGACGAGGTGGTGACCAACGGCGGTCTGCTCGGCAAGGTGGTGGGGCTGGACGAGAATTTCATCACCCTGCAGCTGGCCGAGGGTGTGGAGGTGCAGGTACAGCGCCAGGCGGTGGCCGCCGTCATGCCCAAGGGCACCATGAAGAATCGCCACTGAGACCGCCCCCTCCATGAACCAATATCCCCTGTGGAAGTATCTGCTGATACTGGCGGTCACGCTGGTGTCGCTGCTCTATGCCCTGCCCAACCTGTACGGCGAGGACCCCGCCCTGCAGATCTCGCCGGCTGGCCCCACGGATCTGGAGCCCGCCCTGGAGCAGCGCGTGGTCAAGGTGCTGGAAGAAAAGGAACTGCCCTACAAGTCCGTGCGCTTCACGCCGGCCCACCTGCTCGTCCGCTTCCACGACCCGGACGTTCAGCTGGAGGCGTTCAGCACCCTGAAGGAGGCGCTGGGCAACGGTTATGTCGTGGCCCTCAACCTGGCGCCGGCCACGCCGGCCTGGCTGCGCAAGCTGAATGCCAAGCCCATGTATCTCGGCCTGGACCTGCGCGGGGGCGTGCACTTCCTGCTGGAGGTGGACATGAAGGCGGCCATCGCCAAGGCCATCGAGCGCTACCAGACCGACTTCCGCAGCACCCTGCGCGAGGCCAAGGTGCGCTACCTGGGCGTGCGCCGCGAGGGGGATGCGCTCAAGGTCAAGTTCAAGACCGCCGAGGCGCGCGACGCGGGCCTTTCCGCGCTGCGCAAGGCCTTCCGCCAGGAGCTGGACTTCGACACGGCAGAGGACAAGGGGGCCTATCTCATCGAGGCGCGCCTCAAGCAGAGCACGCTGATCGATATCAAGCGCACCGCGCTGAAGCAGAACATCACCGCCCTGCGCAAGCGTGTCAACGAGCTGGGCGTGGCCGAGCCCATCATCCAGCAGCAGGGCCTGGACCGGGTGGTGGTGGAGCTGCCCGGGGTGCAGGACACGGCGCGCGCCAAGCGCATCCTGGGGGCCACGGCCACCCTGGAGTTCCGCTTGGTGGACGAGAAGGCCGATCCCTTCGCGGCCGCCCAGTCGGGCCACATCCCGCCCGGCGATCGCCTGTACCGCGAGCGCAACGGCAACCCCATCCTGCTCAAGCGGCGCGTGCTGCTGACCGGCGAGTACATCATCGACGCCTCTTCGGGCATCGACTCGCAGACCGGCAGCCCGGCGGTGTTCATCACCCTGGACGGCAAGGGGGCGCGCATGTTCGCCAAGGTCACGGGCGAGAACATCAAGCGCCTCATGGCCGTGGTGTACATCGAGACCAAGCCGGACGGGCGGCGCGTGGAGGAGGTCATCAACGTGGCCCGCATCCAGGATCAGCTCTCCAAGCGCTTCCAGATCACCGGCCTGGACTCCACGCGCGAGGCACGCGACCTGGCGCTGCTGCTGCGCGCCGGCGCGCTGGCCGCGCCCATGCGTTTCGTGGAGGAGCGCACGGTGGGGCCGAGCCTGGGCAAGGCCAATATCGAGCAGGGCTTCAAGTCGGTGGTGATCGGCTTCCTGCTGGTGGTGGTGTTCATGGCCCTCTACTACCGGGTGTTCGGCTTGGTGGCCGACGTGGCGCTGTTCATGAACCTGGTGATCATCGTGGCGGTGCTGTCCATGCTGCAGGCCACCCTCACCATGCCCGGCATCGCCGGCATCGTGCTCACGGTGGGCATGGCGGTGGACGCCAACGTGCTGATCTTCGAGCGCATCCGCGAGGAGCTGCGCGCCGGCAACAGCCCCCACGCGGCCATCGACGCCGGTTACGAGAAGGCCTTCTCCACCATCGCCGACGCCAATATCACCACCCTCATCGCGGCGCTGGTCCTGTTCACCTTCGGCACCGGCCCCATCAAGGGCTTCGCCGTGACGCTCAGCATCGGCATCGTGTCCTCCATGTTCACGGCCATCATGGGCACGCGGGCGATCATCAATCTCATCTACGGTCGGCGTCGCCTCAAGACGCTGCCCATCTGACGCGGGGGCCACGCCATGTTCCGATTCACTCTGCCGCAGTCCATCGATTTCATGGCCAAGCGCTGGTGGGCGCTGGGCCTGTCCGGCGCGCTCATCGTGCTGTCGTTGGTGCTACTGGTCACGCGCGGGCTGAACCTGGGCATCGACTTCACCGGCGGCACGGTGATTGAGGTGGCCTACTCCGAGCCGGCCGACCTGGACCGCATTCGCGGCGCCCTGGCGCAGGCCGGCTTCGAGGGGGCCACGGTGCAGTACTTCGGCAACTCGCAGGAGGTGCTGATCCGCATCGCGCCACGCGAGGGCGATCAGGCTACTCTGGCCGATCGCGTGCTGGCTGTGCTGAAGGGCACGGCGGGGGGCGAGATCGACCTGCGCCGGGTGGAGTTCGTGGGGCCGCAGGTGGGCGAGGAGCTGCGCGAGGACGGGGGGCTGGCTATGCTCTACGCACTGATCGGCATCCTCATCTATGTGGCCTTCCGCTTCGAGTTCCGCTTCTCCCTGGGGGCCATCTTCGCCCTGGTGCACGACGTGATCATCACGGTGGGCTTCTTCGCGCTCACCCAGCTGGAGTTCAATCTGGCGGTGCTGGCCGCCATCCTGGCGGTGATCGGCTACTCGCTCAACGACACCATCGTGGTGTTCGACCGCATCCGCGAGAACTTCCGCCGGCTGCGCCGGGGTGCGCCGGCGGAGGTCATCAACCGCTCCATCACCGAGACGCTGTCCCGCACGGTGATCACCTCGTTCACCACCCTGCTGGTGCTCACCGCATTGGCGGTGCTTGGTGGGGACGTGATCTATCCCTTCGCGGTGGCCCTCATCGTGGGGGTCGTGGTGGGTACCTACTCGTCCATCTACATCGCCAGCAACGCGGCCCTGCTGATGGGGATCAGCCGGGAGGACCTGCTGGTGGAGAAGAAGGAGGGGGAGGGGCTGGACGATCTGCCCTGAGCGGGCGGCGGTCGTGGGGCCTGCCGGCGGCAGGCCCCGTCTTCACACTTCGCGTGCCTTGCGCACTTCCTCGATCGGGTCGGGTTCGTTGGCGCTGGGGATGGGAGCGCAGATGCCGCGCGACCCACCCTCCTCGTCGCAGTCGTCGTGTTCGGTGCGGGCAATGGTCAGCTCGGCCCAGGCAATGGACAGGGCCACCAGCGCCAGGCCGCCCACCAGGCTGCCCATCTCAATGAGCCGGTTCATCTCCCCGTCCAGGCTGAAGTGAAAGGCCAGCAGGATGAGCCCGCCGATCCAGAAACCGGCGATGGGCAGGGCGCAACAGGACGCGCAGCCGTAACGGCACACGGCCAGCGGGGGCGCGATGACCCCCAAGGTCTGTTTGATCATTATGGATCCTCCTTTTTGGCTTGGCGTTCCTCCACGGAGGAGAATATCACAGATGATTTGACGGGCATCAGGCGCCGGCCCTGGGCGCACGCTCGGCCACGACGGGGGCGATACGCCGCAGCATGTCCGTGAACACCCTGGGCGCGCCGGCCGCCACGTCGCCCTGCCGATAATGGCGCTTGCCGCCGTACAGGTCGCCCACCATGCCGCCGGCCTCTTCCACCAGCAGGATGCCGGCGGCCATGTCCCACGGCTTGATGGCGAATTCCCAGTAGCCGTCCAGCCGCCCGGCCGCCACGTAGGCGAAGTCCAGGGCCGCCGAGCCGGCGCGGCGGATGCCGGCGCTGCCGGGGATGAGCACGCGCAGTGTCTCCAGAAAGGTGTCGATGGGCTGCCCTTCGCGAAAGGGGATGCCGGTGCCCAGCAGGGCGCCCTCCACGCCGCGCCGTGTGTTGACGCGGATGCGGCGGCCGTCCAGCTGGGCGCCCTCGCCGCGGCTGGCGGTGAACAGCTCGTCCTTGACCGGATCGTAGATCACCCCCTGTTCGATGCGGTCGCGGTGGCGCAGGCCGATGGACACGGCGTAGTGGGGAATGCCATACAGGAAGTTGGTGGTGCCGTCGAGGGGGTCGATGACCCATTCGTACTCGGCGCGCCGGTCGCCGAACTGGCGGCCGCCTTCCTCGGCCAGGATGGCGTGGTCGGGGTAGGCGCGATGCAGCTGGCGCACGATGACGGCCTCCGCCATGCGGTCCACCTCGCTGACAAAGTCGTTGCGGGCCTTGGTTTCGATGTGCAGGCTGTCGATGCGGTGGGCGTGCTGGACAATGATCCGGCCTGCCTCGCGCGCGGCGCGCACGGCGGTGTTCAGTAACGGGTGCATGGTGGTCCGTGAATCGGGTGGCGGGACGGGCACCGGCCGGAGGCGGAAGCCACGGGTGGGCCGGTTGTTTTCCAAAGCGTCTGAGCGTGCGCGGTAGAATAACAAACATGTGCGGAGAAGTGAGGCATTTCTGAGGTGGACCTGGCGGCGGTACGCGTGGTGCTGGTGGAGACCTCGCACCCGGGCAACATCGGCGCCGCGGCGCGGGCCATGAAGACCATGGGCCTGACACGGCTGGTGCTGGTGCGGCCCGGGCGCTTTCCCTGCGTGGAGGCCACGGCGCGCGCGGCCGGCGCGGACGACCTGCTGGCACGGGCCCAAGTGGTGGACAGCCTGGCCGAGGGGCTGGCCGGCGCCGGCCTGGTGCTGGGCACCAGCGCGCGGCTGCGCTCGGGTCGCTGGCCGGTGGACACGCCGCGCGCTGGTGCCCAGCACCAGGCC
>JALVPS010000164.1 GCA_027031685.1 Gammaproteobacteria bacterium
GACCCGGCCCGCTTCCGCCCCTTCGCCGCCGCCGTGCTGGCCCTGCTGGCCTGGCGGCTGCTGCGGGCCGCGCCCGCCGCGGCCGCCGGCGACGACTGGCGCCTGACGCCCCTGCCCGCCCGCGCCGGCCGCCTGCGCTTCCGCTTCCGCGGCGTGGCGCACGGCTTCCGGCCGCTGCCGCTGGCCACCCTCAGCCTGGCGGTGGGCGTGGTGGGCGGCGCCTACGGCATCGGCGGCGGGACCCTGGTGGCGCCGCTGTGCATCGGCCTGCTGCGCCTGCCGGTGCACGTGGTGGCCGGCGCGGCCCTCACCGGCACCTTCGTCACCTCCCTGGCCGGGGTGGCGGCCTACGCCCTGCTGCCCGCGCCGGGCGGCGGCCACGCGGCGCCGGACTGGGCGCTGGGCGCGCTGTTCGGCGTCGGCGGGCTGGCCGGCATGTACCTGGGCGCCGCCTGCCAGCGCCACGTGCCCCAGGGCTGGCTGCGGCGTGGGCTGGCCGTGCTGCTGGCGGCGCTGGCCGCGCATTACGCCTGGCCGGTCCTTGCTATGCTTGCGCCATGACCGACGCCAGCCCCCAGCCCCGTCTGCGCATCCTGTTCGGCGAGGCCATCGCCCTGGGGCCGGGCAAGGCGCAGCTGCTGGAAACCATCGCCGCCACCGGCTCCATCTCCGCCGCCGCGCGTCGCATGGGCATGTCCTACCGGCGCGCCTGGCTGCTGGTGGACACCATGAACCGCTGCTTCCGCGCGCCCTTGGTGGAGACCAGCCACGGCGGGCGCGGCGGCGGCGGCGCGCGCGTCACCGATCTCGGCCACGAGGTGCTGCAACGCTACCGGCACATGGAGCGGCGCGCCGCGCAGGCGGTGGCGGAGGAGATGGCCGACCTGCAGCGGCTGCTGGCGCCCCATCCGCCGGACGATCCCCATTGACACGGATCAATGGCGGTGCCTCGCCCCATGCGTTATATATGATGAAATATAACGACCGGCCACCGAGCGCACCGCCATGCACCACACCGCCCGCCTGCTGCTCGCCAGTCTCCTGCTGCTGACGGCCTGCGCCGCCGGCGCCGCCGAGCGCCTGCTGGTGTTCGCCGGGGCGGCCGCCAAGCCACCCCTGGAGGCCGCCGCGCGCGCCTTCACCCGCCGCACCGGCGTGGCCGTGGACCTGGTGCTGGGCGGCTCCGGCTACGTGCTGGCGCAGATGAAGCTGGGCCGGCGCGGCGACATCTACCTGCCCGGCTCGTCGGACTACATGGAGAAGGCCAAGCGCGAGGGGCTGGTGCGGCCCGAGACGGAGCGCGTGCTGGTGTACCTGGTGCCGGCCATCAACGTGCAGCCGGGCAACCCCAGGGGCATCCACCGCCTGGCCGACCTGGCGCGGCCCGGCCTCAAGGTGGCCATCGCCAACCCGGAGGGGGTGTGCGTGGGGGCCTACGCGGTGGAGATCTTCGAGAAGCACCTCACCCCCGCCCAGCGCGCCGGCCTGCGCCGCAATCTCATCAACTACACCGGCTCCTGCGCCAAGACGGCCAACGCCATCGCCCTCCGCCAGGTGGACGCGGTGCTGGGCTGGCGGGTGTTCCAGCACTGGAACCCGCGCCGCATCGAGACGGTGCCGCTGCCGGCCGCGCAGGTGGAGCGGGTGGGCTACATCCCGGTGGCCGTGTCCCGCTTCAGCGCGCGGCCGGCCCTGGCGCAGCGCTTCATCGACTTCCTGAGCGGGCCCGAGGGGCAGGCCATCTTCGCCCGCTACCACTACTTCCCCACCGCCGCGGCCGCCTTCGCCTGGCTGGGCGCGGAGAAGCCGGTGGGCGGCGAGTACGTGGTGCCGGCCGACTGGCTCGGGCGATGAGCTTCCGCCGCCTGACCATCCTCAGCGCCTTCCTGGTCCTGGGGCTGTATGGCGGCCTGATCGGCTCGGTGCTCTACTTCCTGGCGCCCGGTGCGGTGCAGCAGGTGCTCACCGCGGAGCGCGCCCTGTTCTCGCTGCGCCTGTCGCTGTGGGCCGCCACCCTGGCCTGCGCCCTGGCCGTGCTGCTGGCGCTGCCGGCCGCCTACGCCCTGTCGCGCTACCGCTTCGCCGGCCGCGAGTGGGTGGACACGGCGCTGGAGTTTCCGCTCGTCGTCTCGCCCGCCGCGCTGGGCGCCATCCTGCTCATCTTCTTCAGCAACCCCCTGGGCGAGTGGCTGCAGGCGCACGTGCTGCAGTTCGTGTTCACCGCCGCCGGCATCGTGCTGGCGCAGTTCGTCACCGTGCTGGGGGTGGCGGTGCGCTTCATGAAGAGCGCCTTCGACGCCGTGCCCGCCGAGCTGGAGTCGGTGGCGCGCACCCTGGGGGCCAGCCCGCGGCGGGTGTTCGCCACCGTCACCCTGCCGCTGGCGCGGCGCGGGCTGGTGGCCGCCGCCGTGCTGGCCTGGGCCAAGGCGCTGGGCGAGTTCGGCGCCACGTTCACCGTGGCCGGCACCATGGCCATGCGCACCGAGACGCTGCCCATCGCCATCGTCATGCGCCTGGAGACGGCCGACATCGAGGGCACGGTGGCCCTCATCCTGGTGCTGGTGGGGGTGGGGCTGGGGGCGCTGTGGCTGGCGCGCCGCCTGCTGCGCGAGGCGCCCCATGCTTGAGGTGCGCGGGCTGGCGCTGCGCGCCGGCGACTTCGCCCTGGGCGAGATCGACCTGCGGGTGGCGCGCGGCGCCTGCCACGTGGTGCTGGGGCCCTCCGGGGCCGGCAAGAGCACGCTGCTGGACTGCGTGCTGGGCCTGCGCCGTCCGGACCGCGGCCAGGTGCGACTGGACGGCCGCGACCTCACCGGCCTGCCCATCGAGCGGCGCGGGCTGGGCTACGTGCCGCAGCGGCTGGCCCTGTTCCCGCACCTGACGGTGGCCGAGAACATCGCCTACAGCGCGCGGGCGCGCGGCGTGGCGCCCGGGGTGGCCGGGCCGCTCACGCGGCGGCTGGTGGATAGCCTGGGCATCGGCCACCTGCTGACGCGCCGCCCGGCCACCCTGAGCGGCGGCGAGTCCCAGCGTGTGGCCCTGGCACGCGCCCTGGCCGCCGGCCCGCGCGCCGTGCTGCTGGACGAGCCCTTCACGGCCCTCAACGAGAGCCTGCGCCGCGAGCTGTGGTGGCTGCTCAAGGACCTGCAGGCCGAGCGCGAGCTGACCGTGCTCATGATCACCCACGACCTGGCCGAGGCCTGGTTCCTGGCCGACCACATCACCGTGCTCATCGACGGCCGCCAGCGGCAGAGCGCCCCCAAGGGCCGGCTGTACCGCCGCCCGGCCAGCGCGGACGTGGCCCGCCTGCTGGGCATCAAGAACCTGTTCCCCGCCCGCGTGCTGGACGCCGGCCACGTGCACTGCCCGGCCCTGGGCGGGACGCTGGCCCTCGACCAGCGCCCCCTGCCGCCCCCCGGCACGCCGGTGCAGCTGGGCATCCGCGCCGAGCACGTGGCGCTGCGCTTTGCCGACCACCCCAACCCGGACGGCGAGCGCCGCCTGACGGGACGCATCACGGCGGTGCTGGAGATGGGCGACTCGGCCCTGCTGCACTTCCGCCCCGAGGGCAGCGACGCCCGGCTGGAGATCCGCCTGGGCGACCGGCTGCTGCGCAAGTTCCGCCCGGCGGTGGGCGGGGAGGGGCTGGTGGGGCTGTCGCCGCACGACCTGTTCGTCGTGGACAGTTAGCCTTTCCGCCGCGCCAGCCAGTCGCCGGACGGGATGCGCCGCCGCCCGCGCCGGGGGCCGCGGTACAGGTACACCCAGGCCGTCACCCGCCGGCCGTCGTCCAGCGTCACCGCGCGCCGGACGCGCTCGTACTCGTGCGGACGGGGCGAGTGGGGCGCGCAGCCCTCGTAGGCGTCCAGGGCGGCCAGGATCTGCCGCAGCGCCAGCAGCCGGTACACCTCGCCGCGCACCGTGCCGGGCGCGTCCTCCACCAGCCCCGGGTAGCCGCCCAGGTCCCGCAGCGCGCCCGCCATCCGGCCCAGGCCCAGACGCACCACGCGCCCTGGAAACCAGCGCGCCAGCGGCCGCCCGCCGCCGGCCCGCAGCGTGCCGTACACAAACAGCAGATCATGCTTTTCCGTCACCGCACTCCCCTCGTTTCCGCCGCGCCGCCCGGGGGCACAGGGCACCTAGTCAAGGGCCGCCCACGGGTTCTTCGCTTTCCGGCACCATTCACGGCATACTGCGCGGCCAGTTTCCCAAGCCGTTGTTCAAGGACGAGCGATGCCACCCGATCCGACCACCCCACCCGGCCGCCGCCCCGGTCCGCTGCGCCGCAGCGCCTTCTGGGCCCTGCTACTGGTCCTGCTGCTGGCGCCCAACGTCTGGCGCTGGCGGCTGGCGCCGCAGGACTCGCAGGCCGCCTTTGGCCTGCTCACCGGCCTGCTGTGCGTGCTGGCGGTGAGCTGGCTGTGGCGTGGCTCGCGGCACGGCCTGGCCCTGCTGCTGTCGCCGCTGGTGCTGGCGGCGGCGGTGGACCTGGTGCACCTGCTGGACTACGGCGCCCACCTGGGGCCGGGCGGGCTGGCCGTCATCCTCGATACCCACCCGTCCGAGGCGCGCGAGTACCTCACCCTGGCCTCGCGCTCGGCCCTGCCGGTGGCCGGCCTCTACCTCACGGGGATGGCCCTGCTGCTGTGGCTGGCCGATAGCGGCCGGCTGCACCGGCCGCGCCGCCTGCGCCGCGCCGCCCCGCTGCTGCTGGCGGCCCTGCTGGTGGACTATGCCGCCAAGGGCGCCTCGCGCTACAGCTTCCCCCTCAGCCTGGCCCGGGCGGGCAGCGAGTACATCGGCCAGACCCACCGCCTGGCCGCCCTGCAGCGCCGCGCCGCCCACGTGCACTTCGACGCCCGCAAGGCCGCGCCGGCCGACAACGAAGTGTACGTGCTGGTGCTGGGCGAGTCGCTGCGCCGCGATCACATGAGCCTGTACGGCTATCCGCGCCCCACCACGCCACGCCTGGCGGCCCAGGACCACCTGCTGGCCTTCCGCGACGTCACCGCCGGGGCCACCCAGACCCGCAATGCCCTGAAGATGATCCTCTCCCCCGCCACGCCGCGCGACCTGGGCGCCTTCTACACGCGCGGCAATCTCGTCCAGCTCGCACGCGAGGCCGGTTTCGACGTGGTGTGGCTGTCCAACCAGGGCCAGTACGGCAAGCACGACACGGAGGTGACCAAGATCGCCACCGACGCCGACGCGCGCCACTTCACCAACACCGACTGGGACACCACCTCCCTGGACGGGCGCCTGCTGCCGCTGTTCCGGACCGCCCTGCGCGAGCGGCGCCGGCCGCTGCTGGTGGTGGTGCACCTGCTGGGCAGCCATGCCGCCTACCAGCGCCGCTTCCCGCCCGAGCGGGCCCGTTTCAGCCGCCGGCCGCGACCTACGCCGGTGGACTATTACGACGACAGCGTGCGCTACACCGACTGGGTGCTGGACCGGCTGCTCGCCGCCTGGCGCGCCGAACGCCCGCACGGCTGCCTGGTGTTCACCGCCGACCACGCCGAATACCTGGCCGACGACGGCCCGGGCTACGGGCACGGCTTTCCCCAGCCCCACCGGCAGGAACTGGAGGTGCCCCTGCTGGTCACCTGCAGCACTGCCTGGCGCACGCGCCACCCACAGTTGTGGCAGACCATGCGCCGCAACGCCGGGCGTCCGGTCAGCAACGGCGACCTGTTCTACGGCATGGCCACACTCATGGGCATCGACTTCCCCGGCCAGCGACCGGCCCGCGACCCCTTCTCACCCCGCTACCAGCCGCCGCGGCGGCTGGTAGCGGGGTGAGAAGGG
>JALVPS010000165.1 GCA_027031685.1 Gammaproteobacteria bacterium
GAACGACCGGCAGGCCGGATTGCGCCGCCAGACCCACGAGACCATCGCCAAGTGCACCGCCGACATCGGCGAGCGCTACACCTTCAACACCGCCATCGCCAAGGTGATGGAACTGCTCAACGAGCTGCAGCGCTTCGAGGAGACCTCGCCCCAGGACCGGGCCGTGGTGCGCGAGGCGCTCGAGGCGGCGGTGCTGATCCTCGCGCCCATCGTGCCCCATCTCTGCCATGTCCTCTGGCGCGAGCTGGGCCATGCCGAGCCGGTCATCGACGCCCCCTGGCCCGAGGCCGACGAACGGGCCATGCAGCGCGACACGGTCCAGTACGTGGTGCAGGTCAACGGCAAGCTGCGCGCCCGCATCGACGTGCCGGCCGACGCCGACAAGGCCAGGGTGGAGGAGATCGCCCTGGCAGACGAGAACGTGCGGCGGTTCACCGAGGGCAAGACCATCGTCAAGATCATCGTGGTGCCGGGCAAGCTGGTGAATTTCGTGGTCAAATAGGGGCGTGAACCGGATCCTCCTCCTGCTGCTCGCCCTGACCCTTTCCGCCTGCGGGTTCCATCTGCGCGGCGCCGCGGCGCTGCCGCCCGATCTGCGGGCGCTGGCCGTCACCGGTACCCCCGAGAACGGCCCGCTGTGGCGGGTGCTGCGCGACGCCATCCCCGCCGCCGGCGGCACCCTCGCCGGTGCCGCCAACGCCGATGCCGTGCTGGTGATCACCGCGGATCGCTTCGATCGCCGGGTGCTGTCCGTGGACAGCCAGGGCCGTGCCCAGGAATACGAGCTGAAATACACCCTCGGCTACCGCCTCGACTCGCCCGACGGCAAGCCGCGGCTCGATGCCCGCAACCTCACCGTGTTCCGCCAGTACCGCTTCGATCCCGATGCGGTCCTGGCCAAGGGCGAGGAGGAGCGGCGCCTGCAGGCGGAAATGCGCCGCGCCGCCGTGGGCCGCCTGCTGCGCCAGCTCACCCTGCGCCTGTCCAACCCGGAGCCCGCCGGTGCGCCTGCGTCCTGAGCAACTGTCCGGCCACCTGGCGCGGCAGTTGCTGCCGGTCTATCTCGTCTCCGGCGACGAACCCTTCCAGCTCGAGGAGGCCAGTGGCGCGGTGCGCGCGGCCGCAAAGGCGGCCGGCCACACCAGCCGCGAGGTGTTCTGGGCCGAGACCGGTTTCGACTGGCAACGGCTCGCCCAGGCCGCCGACAGCCTGTCCCTGTTTGCCGAACGGCGCCTGGTGGAGCTGCGCCTGCCCTCTGGCAAGCCCGGCACCGAGGGCAGCCGCACCCTCGCCGAATGGTGCGCCAACCCGCCGCCGGACACCGTGCTGCTGATCATTGCCGGCAAGCTGGAGAAGGCCCAGCAGAATGCCAAGTGGTTCAAGGCCATCGACGCGGCGGGGGCCGTCATCCAGGTCTGGCCGGTGGAGGCCGCGGCGCTGCCGAACTGGATCGAGCAGCGCATGCGCAGCCGTGGCATGGCGCCGACCCCCGAGGCGGTGGCCCTGCTGGCCGATCGGGTGGAGGGCAACCTGCTGGCGGCGGATCAGGAGCTGGAAAAACTGCGCCTGCTGACCGGCGGCGGCCCGGTGGATGCCGACCAGGTGGCCGCCGCCGTCTCCGACAGCGCCCGCTACGACGTCTTTGGCCTGGTGGACACCGCCCTGGCCGGCGATGCCGCCCGCGCCGCGCGCATGCTCCACGGCCTGCGCGCCGAGGGCGTGGCCGCCAACCTGGTGCTCTGGGCCCTGATTCGGGAACTGCGCGCCCTGGCCGGCATGAGCCGGGCGCTGGCCGAGGGCCAGCCCCAGGC
>JALVPS010000166.1 GCA_027031685.1 Gammaproteobacteria bacterium
GATCATGGGCGCTGCGCAACAGGGGGCGCAGCAGGGGCGACCACAGATTGGGGTTGAAATACAGATTGTTGAGATTGAGATAGCCCTGCAGGTCCGTCAGGCTGCCCTGCAGCCGGCCTCCGGCAAAGGAGATCGGCGGCAGCTGGTGGGCCCACGGCTGTCCGAGCGCGGTGTACCGGTTTTTTCGATGCGCATCGCGCAGCAGTACGGTGGCCCAACTCTCCATACCCTGCCAGACGGCGAAGCTCTGCGACTGATGCATGCGCTGGGCGGTGCGCAGGGTATCCCGTCCCAGCTGATAGAGCAGCAGGCCGCCGGTAGTGCCGATGGCGGCGACGATCAGCAGCACCGTCAGCAGGGCGAAGCCGTAGAAGACCAGGTCGCCGCTCACGTCACTCCCCCTTCGTCTCGCCGTCCGGGGCGCCGCCGGCCGGGGCGTCGTCCTTGCCGCCGGCTTCCGGCTTCTCCTGCTCCGCCTTCTTGCGGGCGGCCTCCTTGCGGGCGGCCAGCTTGGCCCGCTCCGCCTCGGCGTTGGGCACGTAGTAGCCCATCTCCAGGCGCCGCTCCTTGTGGCACGGCACCGGGTGCTTCGGGTCCACGAACTCGTAGACGAGCCGGTCCCGGCGGTAGACGGCGTGGTCGTAATCGTGGCTGTGCTGGCAGGCGTTGGTGGGGCACTCGATGGTGCAGAGCCCGCACCAGATGCACTTGTTGTAGTCCACCGCGTAGCGGTGCATGAAGCGGTCCTTGCCCTTGCCCACCGTCTCGATGTAGATGCAGTCCACGGGGCAGACCTTGGCGCAGCGCAGGCAGGCGTCGCAGCGGTGGGTGTCGTTGTAGATGAATCCCTTGAACCGCTCCGGCAGCACCCAGCGCTCGTCCGGGTACTGGAGCGTCACCGGCTTGCGGGCCAGGTGCTTGCCGGTGATCCCCATCCCCTTCAGGGCGGTGACCACGGCGTCGTAGATGTCGCGCAGGTACTGGGTCATGGATCTCTCCGCGGTTACATTCCCGCCAGGCCGCCCACCTCGCCGGTGGCCAGCAGCCAGACGCCCGTGCCCAGGACGCACGCCAGCGTCAGGGGGAGCATCACCTTCCAGCTCGTGTGCATCAGCTGGTCCACGCGCAGGCGGGGCAGCGTCCAGCGCACCCACATCTGCAGGAAGACCAGCAGCACGGCCTTGATCACGAACACCAGACCGGGCGCCGCCACCGGGCCCGCCACCGGGTGCCAGCCGCCCAGGAACAGGGCCGTGGCGATGCAGGAGACCAGGAACAGGTTGGCGTACTCCGCCAGGAAGAAGAAGGCGAAGCGCATGCCGGTGTACTCGGTATGGTAGCCGGCCACCAGCTCGGACTCGGTCTCGGGCAGGTCGAACGGGCCGCGGTTCACCTCGGCGATCGACGCCACGAAGTAGAGCCAGAACGCCACGAACAGGAACGGGTCGTGCAGCACGTTCCAGTGCCAGATGCCGCCCTGCTGGGCGATGACGATGTCGTTCATGTTCAGCGAGCCGGTCCGCAGCACCACCGGGATGGCGGCCAGGGCCAGGGGGATCTCGTAGCTCACCGCCTGCGCCGCGCCGCGCGCCGCGCCGTAGAGCGACCACTTGTTGTCCGACGCCCAGCCGGCCATCAGCACGCCGATGGTCACCGCGCTGCTGACGGCGAAGATGTAGAACAGGCCCAGGTCCAGGTCGCTGGCGATGAAGCCGGGCGCGAACGGAATCGCCGCCCACGCCATCAGCGAGCCCACGAAGATGACGAGCGGCGCCATCTTGAACAGGGTCGCGTCGGCCTCGGCGGGGAC
>JALVPS010000167.1 GCA_027031685.1 Gammaproteobacteria bacterium
CCCTCACCGCCCAGCGCCTCGGCCTCGGCCACCGAGGCGCGCAACGCCGCGCTGGCCGAGGCCGAGGCGCTGGGCGGTGAGGGCGAGGCCCTACAGGCCGAGCGCGCCGAGCGGGAGGCGGCCCTGGGCGCGGCCCGCGAGGCGGTGGAAGAGCTGGCGGCCGCCCACCACGCCCTGCAGCTGCAGCTGGCGCGGCTGCGTGCCGACCGCCAGGCCACCGCGGCCGGCCTGGCGCGCGCCCGCGCGCAGGCGGAGGACACGCGCCGCCGGCTGGAGACCCTGGCTGCCGACCTGGCCGGCGGCGAGGCGCCCATCGAGGCCCTGCGGGCCGAGCTGGAGCGGCTGCTGGCGCGGCGCCTGGCCGTGGAGCAGGCCATGCAGCAGCGGCGCGAGCGGCTGCAGTCCATCGAGCACGATCTGCGCGAGGCCGAGCGGCGGCGGCACGCGCTGGAGGCCGAGTACGGCGCCGGCCGCGATGCCCTGGAGGCGCTGCGCGTGCGGGCCGGCGAGCTGACCGCGCGTCGCCAGTCCCTGCTGGAGCAGTTCGAGGCCACCGGCCTGGCCCTGGAGGCGGTGCGCGAGACACTGCCCGCCAATGCCACGCCGGCCGACTGGACACAGCGCCTGGAGGCCCTGGCGCGACGCATCCAGCGCCTCGGCCCCATCAACCTGGCGGCCATCGACGAGTATCGTGAGCAGAGCGAGCGCAAGCGCTATCTGGACGCCCAGGACGCCGACCTGCGCCAGGCGCTGGACACCCTGGAGCGGGCCATCGACAAGATCGACCGCGAGACGCGCGCCCGCTTCAAGGCCACCTTCGAGCAGGTCAACGCCCGCCTGGGAGAGATGTTCCCCACGCTGTTCGGCGGTGGCCAGGCCTTTCTGGAGCTCACCGAGGACAACCTGCTCACCACCGGCGTGTCCATCATGGCGCGTCCGCCCGGCAAGCGTATCTCCAGCATCCACCTCATGTCCGGTGGCGAGAAGGCGCTCACTGCCGTGGCCCTGGTGTTCGCCATCTTCGAGTTGAACCCGGCCCCCTTCTGCATGCTGGACGAGGTGGACGCGCCCCTGGACGAGGCCAACGTGGGCCGCTTCTGCGAGCTGGTGCGGAAAATGTCGGACCGTGTCCAGTTCATCTTTATCACCCATAATAAGGTCACCATGGAGCTCGCCCACCAGCTGATCGGCGTCACCATGCGCGAGGCCGGCGTGTCGCGCCTGGTGAACGTGGACATCGACGAGGCGGCGCGCATGGCCACCACCGGTTGAGGAGAGACGATCCGACCATGAATGAATTGCGTTGGTACCTGCTGGGCATCGGGCTGGTGATCCTGGCGGTCATCTACTGGAATGGCCGGCGCCAGAAAAAGGCCTCCGCCCATCGCGTGTTCGAGGAGCGAGGCGGGGAGCACGACGTGCTGCTGGGGCAGGAGTCGGCCCAGCCCGGCATACGGGACGGCCAGCCGGGGCTGGCGGGCGCCCAGCAGGAGGCGCGCCACGGGGATAGCGCAGCGGCCGAGGCCGGGGAAGCGGAGTGGACCCCGAGCGACACCGCCCATGAAATCGAAGCCGAGGTGCCCCCAGCCATGCCGGAAGCACCCGCCGAGGAGGCCATGGAGGCCACCCCCATCGATGAGCCGTTGCCCGAGTTCATCGTCATCTACCTGGTGCCACCGGAGGGACAGACCTTCTCCGGCAAGGCCGTGCTCAAGGCCTTCCATGCCCACAAGCTGCGCTTCGGCGAGCGCGACATCTTCCACCGCTACGCCTCCGGCGAGCGTTCCGCGGCGCCTCAGTTCAGCGTGGCCAACATGTACAAGCCGGGCACGCTGGTGCCGGGCGAGCTGGTCAACTCGCGCATCCGCGGCCTGAGCGTGTTCATGCAACTGCCGGTGGAGGGGCCCCTCAGCGTCTATCTGGATATGCTGCACACGGCCCAGCACCTGGCCAGCACCCTGGGTGGCGAACTGCGCGACGACAAGCTGCAACCGCTCAGCCAGCGCACCATCGACCGGCTGCGCCGCCAGCTGGCGGAGTTGGCCCATTGAGCGCCACCGCCGAGCGCGAGCGGGCGCGCCGGCGCATCGAGGCCCTGCGCCGCGAGATCCGCCACCACGACTACCTCTACTACGTCCTCGACCAGCCGGAGATCCCCGACGCCGAATACGACCGGCTCATGGAGGAGCTGCGCGCGCTGGAAGCCAAGTATCCCGAATTCGTCACCCCCGACTCGCCCACCCGGCGGGTGGGTGGCCAGCCGGCGGCGGGCTTTCGCACCGTGCGCCACGAGGTGCCCATGCTGTCGCTGGAGAATGCCTTCAGCGAGGCGGACGTGCGCGCCTGGGACCAGCGCGTGCGCGACCGGCTGGGGGTGGCAGGGCCGGTGGACTACACCGCCGAGCCCAAGTTCGACGGCCTGGCCGTGACGCTCATCTACGAGGACGGGGTGTTCACGGTGGGCGCCACCCGTGGCGATGGCATCGAGGGCGAGGACGTGACCGCCAACCTGCGCACCATCCGCTCCGTGCCCCTGCGCCTGCACGGCAGCGGCTGGCCGCAGGTGCTGGAGGCGCGCGGCGAGGTGGTCATGCCGCGCGCCGGCTTCGAGGCCCTCAACCGCCGCGCCCGCGAGCGGGGCGAGAAGACCTTCGTCAACCCGCGCAACGCCGCCGCCGGCAGCCTGCGCCAGCTGGACCCGCGCGTGACCGCCGAGCGGCCGCTGGAGGTCTACTTCTACGCTGTGGGCAAGGTGGAGGGCGGCGAGCTGCCGGCCACCCACTACGAGACCATGCTGCGCTTTCGCGAGTGGGGCCTGCGCGTCACCGAGCACCTGCGGCGCGTGGACGGCATCGACGGCTGCCTGCGCTTCCACGACGAGATGCTGCGTCTGCGCCCCGAACTGCCCTACGACATCGACGGGGTGGTGTACAAGGTGGACCGCATCGACTGGCAGCAGCGGCTCGGCTTCGTGTCGCGCGCGCCGCGCTGGGCCATCGCCCACAAGTTTCCCGCCCAGGAGGAGATCACCCGTCTCAGGGACGTGGAGTGGCAGGTGGGCCGCACCGGCGCCCTCACGCCGGTGGCCATCCTGGAGCCGGTATTCGTGGGCGGGGCCACCGTGAGCCGCGCCACCCTGCACAACATGGACGAGATCGAGCGCAAGGACATCCACATCGGCGACTGGGTGATCGTGCGCCGCGCCGGCGACGTCATTCCCGAGGTGGTGAGCGTGGTCGCCTCGCGCCGGCCGCCGGACGTCAGGCCCATCCTGCTGCCCAAGAAATGCCCGGTGTGCGGCTCGGCCGTGGTGCGCCCGCCGGGCGAGGCCATCGCCCGCTGCACCGGCGGGCTGTACTGCCCGGCGCAGCGCAAGAACGCCATCCTGCACTTCGCCTCGCGGCGGGCCATGGACATCGACGGGCTGGGCGAGAAGCTGGTGGACCAGCTGGTGGACAAGGGCCTGGTCAAGGACGTGGCCGACCTGTACCACCTCACCCACGAGCAGCTGATCTCACTGGAACGCATGGGCGACAAATCGGCGCAGAACCTGCTGGAGGCCATCGAGCGCAGCAAGGAGACCACCCTGGCGCGCTTCCTGTATGCCCTGGGCATCCGCGAGGTGGGTGAGGCCACCGCCCGGGCCCTGGCCGACCACTTCGGCTCCCTGGAGCGCATCATGCACGCCAGCCGCGAGGAACTGGAAGAGGTGCCGGACGTGGGCCCGGTGGTGGCCGAGCACATCGTGGAATTCTTCCGCGAGCCCCACAACCGCGAGGTCATCCAGCGCCTCATCGAGGCCGGTGTGCGCTGGGAGGAGCACGAGGGCCGGCCGTCCGGCCCCGGTCCCCTGGACGGGCGCACCTTCGTGCTCACCGGCGCCTTACAGCACATGACCCGCGAGGAGGCCAGGGAACGGCTGGCGGCCCTGGGCGCGCGGGTCAGTGGCAGCGTCTCGCGGCGCACCACGGCGGTCATCGTCGGCGAGAACCCGGGCAGCAAGCTGGCCAAGGCCGAGCGGCTGGGCGTGCCCGTTCTGGACGAACAGGCCTTTCTCGCCCTGCTGGCGCACCCGGAGCGGCTGAACGAACTGCTGGAGGAAGGCGAGTCATGAAGCGGAAGGTCTTGTTACTGATCCTGTGCCTGGCCCTGGCCGGGACCGTGTGGGCCGACGAGCCGCCGCGCTACGACCGCGTGCAGCTCGACGCGAGCGCCGAGGTCCGCATCGCCAACGACACCCTCATCGCTCGCCTCTACGCCCAGGCCGAAGGCAAGGACCCCGCCGCCCTGGCCGGGCGCGTCAACGAACACATCCGCTGGGCCGTCGAGCGCCTCAAGGCCCGCCCGGCCATCCGCGTGCAGACCGAGTCCTACAGTACCCAGCCCGTCTATCGCGACGGCACCATCACCGGCTGGCGCGTGCGCCAGTCCCTGCGCCTGGAAAGCACCGACATCCCCGCCGTGGGCGAGGCCCTGGGCGAACTGCAACAGCGCCTGGCGCTGGCCGGCCTGCAGTTCACCGTCTCCCCGGCGGCTCGCCGCCAGCACGAAGACCGGCTCATCCAGGACGCCCTGCGCGCCTTCCAGGCCCGCGCCCGCCTCATCGCCGACACCCTCGGCCACAGCGGCTACCGCCTCGTCCACCTCGCCATCCATCACGGCAGCCCCGGCCCCGTCACACGCGGCGGCGCCCTGCCCATGGCCGCCCTGGCCGAAGCCGCTCCACCCGCCCTCGAAGCCGGCCAGACCACCCTGCAGGTCACCGTCCAGGGTGAGATCGAATTGCGCTGAGGCGCAAGGGATGGCCGTCTCGCCGGACCTGCGCCCGCCATTGCGTGGGCGTCGGTGGCTCCGGCGCTGCGCGCCTTGACCGCACCCTACGAGGAGCACATCGCGTAGGGCGGGTCGAGCGAAGCGGACCCGCCGATTGGCGCGTCAAGGTGGCACGGCAATGGAAGCGTGGTTCAGCCATCCTTGGCGCAGCGTTCAAGGCGTTGATAACCCCCAGCCCGGCCATCCTGGCCGGGCGTTCGCACCGCTGCGTTGGTCCACCGGACCAACGGTCGGTGCTCACCCATCCAGGCCTTGCGATGCTCGGGGCGACCAAGGGGATGAGAGGACGGCTCGCCGGGCTACGCCCGGCATCGCGCGGGATGCGGTGGGTCCGGCGCTGTGCGCCTTGACCGCACCCTACGAGGAGCACATCGCGTAGGGCGGGCCGAGCGAAGCGGACCCGCCGATTGGCACATCAAGGCGGCACGGCAATGGAAGCGTGGTTCAGCCATCCTTGGCGCAGCGTTCAAGGCGTTGATAACCCCCAGCCCGGCCATCCTTGGCCGGGCTCACCCCTTTGCCGCGCGCCGAGCATCGCAGCCCCGGGCGGGAATGGCCCGACAGGGGCGCGCGAGGGGTGAGCACTGACCGTTGGCCCGGCGGGCCAACGCAGCAGTGTGAACGCTCGGCCCAGGATGGCCGAGCTGGGGCTCATCGAAGCTACAACGCCTCGCCAGGGAGGGCAGGGACGCAGTTCGATCAATGCTCCCGGAAATGCACAAGCGCGGCAGGGGCGTCCTTCTTTGGGCGACCTTTCTTGGACGAGCAAGAAAGGTCGCTCGCTGCCGGGCAGTAGCGTGGAAACGAAGCCCATGAGCTTGTAAGCAGCGAAACTATGCATTGCTGCCTGGAAGGCACCCAGAATGGTGGCTTACGGGGTGATCACTGCGCTGTTTCGTGGCCTGATGTGAATGGGGCTTGCGGCAACATGTGCTGCCTGG
>JALVPS010000168.1 GCA_027031685.1 Gammaproteobacteria bacterium
CCGGTGTCGCCCTGGTCGCGCAGGTAGTCGCGCGGCGAGTAGGGGATGGGCGGCCACAGCGCCCAGCGGTACTGGCCGCTGGCCAGCCGCTCGCGGTGCAGCTCGTGGATGACCACGCCGCGCTGCTTCAGGCCCAGCTGGGCCGCCCCCCAGGCCACCAGCACCACGGCCGCCAGGGCGGCCAGGCGCCGCCCCGGGCGCAGGCCGCGCGCGAAGGAGAGGGCCAGCCCGGCCAGAAAGGCCGTCAGCCAGCCCACGTCGCCCGGCGTGAGCGCGGCCAGCAGCGGGCTGGACCAGTGGCCGTCCGCCCAGCGCGCCAGCAGCGGCCGGCTGTTGGCCAGGAAGGGGGCGAAGGCGGCCAGCACCGCCAGCAGGGCGATCCAGGCCAGCCCCAGGCGCGCCCCCCAGCCGGCGAAGGTGCGGCGCAGCAGGCGCGCCAGATAGCCCTCGCGGCGCCGCTGCCGCTCAGTCATAGCTCACCCGCGGGTCGGCCATGGCGTACAGCAGGTCGGCGACCAGGTAGCCGAGCAGGGTCAGCAGGCCGGAGATGAGGGTGATGGACAGCACCAGCTCGCGGTCGCGCCCCTTGACGGCCTCCACCGCCAGCTTACCCATGCCGTCGATGGAGAAGATGCTCTCCACGATCACCGAGCCGGCCAGCAGGCCCGGCAGCAGGCTGGCGGCCACCGTGATGAGCGGCAGCAGCGAGTTGCGGAACACGTGCCGCCACAGCACCAGCCGCTCCGGCACCCCCTTGGCGCGCGCCGTGCGCGCGTAGTCGGCCTGCAGGTTCTCCAGCACCGCCGAGCGCGTCAGCCGCGCCAGGAAGGCAAAGCCGCCGTAGGACAGGCACACCACCGGCAGCACCAGGTGCCACAGCCGGTCCAGCAAGAAGCCGCGCACGAAGCCCGGTCCGGCCCAGGCCGCGCCCAGCGCCACCCCCACGCCCAGCCCCAGCACGCCCAGGCAGGCCACGCGCAGCCCCATCGAGGCGCTGGCGGCGATGGCATACAGCACCACGGCGAAGGCCGGCACCAGCAGGGCGTACAGCCAGGCCGGCGGCGGCTGCGGCAGGTCGCGCGCCATGGCCACCGCCAGCGCCGCCCCCAGCGCCACCCCGGCCGCCACCCGCCCGGGCCGCCACGGCCAGCGCGCCAGGGCCACCCCGCCGGCCGTGCCCAGCGCCGCGGCCAGGCCCAGGCGCGCCACGTCCAGCGTGTCGCGCCAGTGCGGCAGGAAGGGCATGTCCAGCGCGGCCCGCTCGCTCAGGCCGCTGGTGGGGAACCAGTGCCAGTACTGGGCGTTGGCGAAGAAGCCGATGAGCAGCACGCCGGTGAGCATGGTGGGCACCGACCACAGGGCCAGCAGGATCATGCTGGAGGTGACGTCGAAGCGGCCGCCGCGGTCGGTGGCGGCGCGCACGCCAATGAGGATGGATACCAGGTAGATGAGCGGCACGGTGAGCACGTTGAGCAGCAGGGTGATGGGCACCCGCTCGCGCAGCAGCTCGGCCACCGGACGGCCATAGCGGAAGCTCTCCCCCAGGTCCGGCCCCTTGGTGAGGGAAAAGCGGCCGAAGTGGCCGTCCTCGTCCAGGGTGAAGCCGATGGGCGAGACGTTGTTGAGCCAGCGCAGGTACTGCAGCGGCAGGGGCTGATCCAGCCCGTAGCGGCGGTTGTAGTATTCCTGCAGGGCCTGCTTTTCCTGCGGGTTGAGGCCGATGTCGTCCACCAGCGACTGGGCGGTGATGCCGCCCGGCGACAGGGCCATGACCACGAACACCACCAGCGTGATGCCAAACAGGGTGGGCACCATCAGCAGCAGGCGGCGGACGATGTAGTCGAGCATGGCGGCGGGCGGCTATTTGTACTTCTGCAGCGGCGCCGGCACGTACCAGCCGATGGGCGTCTCCGAGACGTTGAGGCCGAGGGGGGTCACCTCCACGTTGTGCATGCGCTTGTCGATGAACACCAGCGACTTGCGCCGCATGAGGAAGGTGTAGGGCTGGTCCTCGTACAGGATGCGCTCGGCCGCCTGCCACAGCGGCATGCGCTGGTCCTCGTCCACCGTGCGCCGCGCCTGCTCGATGAGCCGGTCCAGGCGCGGGTTGGCGTAGCTGACGAAGTTGTCCGCCTCCGGCTTCATCTGGCTGGAGTGGAATATCTGGTACAGGTCGCCCTCCACGCTGCCGGTCCAGCCCAGGGTGATGGCGTCGAAGTCGCGCTTGCGCAGCAGGTCCAGCATCACCGACCACTCGGCCGGCTTGGGCACCAGCTGCACCCCGGCGCGGGCGTACAGGTCCTTGAGGAACAGCACGATGCGGCGCGTGTCCTCGTTGTCCTGGAAGAACACCAGCTCGAAGCGGAACGGCCGGCCGTCCCGGTCCTCCAGCACCCCGTCGCCGTCGCGGTCGGCAAAACCGGCCTCGGCCAGCAGGGCCTTGGCCTTGGCCAGGTCGAAGGGGCGCGGCTCGAGGTCGCGGGCGTGCTGCCGGCTCTGCGGGCTGAACGGCCCCACGGCGATCTCGGCGTAGCCGAGCATGATCTCGTCCACGATGCGGCGGCGGTCGGTGAGGTAAGTCATGGCCTGGCGCACGCGCTTGTCGGCGAACCACGTGGGTTTGCCGCCGCGCCGCTCGTTCCAGCCGATGTAACTGTAGCCGGAGGTGGGGCTCAAGTACTCCAGGGCGATGCTGCGCGACATCAGGTCGCGGTCGTTGCGCAGCCGCTTGTACTCCAGCGGGCGGGCGCCGTACACGTCGATCTCGCCGTTGCGGTAGCTGGCCAGGCGGGCGGTCTGGTTCTCGATGATCTTCCACAGCAGCTTGTCGAAGCTGGGCTGCACCGGCCCCCAGTAGCGGGGATTGCGCTCCAGCTCGACCAGCCCCACGTCGGGCGTCCAGCCCTTGGGATCGGGCAGGCGGTACGGCCCGGAGCCGAACAGCAGCCCCTTGGACTGGTTGAAGGCCTCCGGATCCTTCAAATACGGCGCGTAGAAGTGCCTGGCGAGGATGGCCATACCGCCGGCCAGGGCCAGGCTGTCGAAATACGGCTCCTTGAAGCGGAACGCCACCCGGTATGGCCCCAGCGCCTTCACCGCGGCGATCTTCTCGTAGTAGGCGCGCTCGCGGGGGGCGGCGATCTTCGGGTTCATGATGAAGTCGAAGGTAAACACCACGTCCTCGGCGGTGAGCGGTTCGCCGTCCGAGAAGTGCACATCGTGGCGCAGGTCGAACACGATGCGCTTGCCGTCGTTGCTGACGGTCCAGCGCTCGGCCAGGGCGCCCTGCCACTTGAGCGTCTCCGGGTCGCGCTGCAGCAGGGACTCCAGCACATAGTTCTGCACCGCGGCGGCGTAGGCGTCAGTGGACACCAGCGGGGTGATGGTCTTCAGGGAGTTGCCGAAGGCGCGCACCAGCCAGTCGCCCTCGGCGTAGTCGGGGCGCTCGGTGACCGCCTTGGCGCGGCGGAAGGCGGGCGGGATGGCGCCGCCGCCCTGCCCCACGGCCAGCGGGCTAGTGACGGCCGCGCCGGCGGCCACGCGCCGCTGCAGCTCGGCATAGCTCTGGCTGAGGCGGCGCACGTCCTGCGCCTGTTCCTTGAGGACCGTCTCCATCTCCGCCAGCTTCTGCCACTGGCGGTCGATCTGGTACATGGTGAGCAGCACCACCACCAGCAGCAGGCCGATGGCCACAAAGAGGAAGAAGTCCTTGATCGTGAAGCGGTTTTCCATGCAGCGCGGCCCCGGCGGGGGCAGTGGTCGACGAATCGGCTAGCCTACCACCAAATGCCCGCCGGCGAGCAGCGCCAGGCCACAGCGCGGCCGTGGCGGCGCCCAGTGCCGTGCTAGAATCCGCGCCCCCGCCGCCCCCGGAGCCGCCCATGCTGCTGGACACCCCCTTCGACACCTTCCGGCATCGATTCGAGGACCACCTGGCCGAGCTGCTCGCCCCCGACCAGCCGGGGGCCTTCATCCTGGTGCTGGCCAACGCCATGCAGGACGCGGCGCTGCACGCGCGCCTGGCCGAGGGGCTGGCGGCCACCTGGGCGGCGCTGCGCACGGCCCTGGCGGCCGGCACCCTGCAAGGGGCGCCCGACGACCTGGCCGTGCTGGAGCGGCTGGCGGAACACGGCATCGACGGCTACCACAGCTGGCGGCAGCGCGACGTGCCCCCCTGGCGGCTGGCCTTCACCCCCCTGCGCGCCCTGCGCCCGGCGCGTGCCTCCAAGGACCGCTTCACCACCCTGCAGCGGCCCTTCGACCCCCGGGGCTTCCACTTCGACAAGCCCTTCCTGCGTCCGGAGATCCTGGCCGAGACGGATTTCGAGGGCAGCCCGCTGCGGGTCATGTACCACAAGTTCCCCTTCGCCCCCTACCACCTGCTGCTGGTGCCCGAGCCCACCGCCGGCCGCGCCCAGTACCTCGGCCCAGCCGACCACGAGCGCTTCTGGCGGCTCACCGCCCGCGCCGCCCGCCACCTGCCCGGCTTCGGGCTGGGTTACAACAGCCTCGGCGCCGGCGCCTCCATCAACCACCTGCACGCCCACGGCATCGTCGATCCCGCCCCGCTGCCCATCGAGGGCGACCAGTGGCGGCACAACGGCGGCGCCCTGCCCTACCCCCTGGCCGTGACCCCGCTCGACGACCGCGATGCCGCCTGGCGGGCCATCGCCGCACTGCACCGCCGTCAGCAGCCCTACAACCTCTTCTACCGCCCCGGCCGCTGCTACCTGATCACCCGCCGCCCGCAGGGCAGCCCGGAGATGGCCCCCTGGCTGCGCGGCGCCGGCTGGTACGAGGCCTGCGGCGGCTTCAACCTGAGCGACGAGACCACCTTCCAGGCCCTCACCGCCGCGCGGATCGAGCGCGACCTCGCCACCCTGCGGGTGCCGGCCTCCGCCTGAGGCCGCCCTGCCGCCATCCCGAAACGCAAAGAGCCGTCGCGAGGGACGGATCCATTCATCGCTCGTCATTACTGGCGCGGCCGGCGTCTTGGTGCCCGGGGCCGAACTCGAACCGGCACGGCATTGCTGCCGAGGGATTTTAAGTCCAATTCCGAGGTGTCTGTGTTCATGCTGTTCCAATGTTTTCAGATACTTGCGTGAAACTCACGTTACTGTTTTGACGTGGTTCGGAACAACCGCACCCACAAAAGCGCCCACAATCACGCTACCGCGTCTGGGCCGTCGCCCCGGAACTGGCCGAACTCAACGGCTACAAGTTACTTCAACCACTGGCCGCATGGCGCCCTTCCGGCTCGGCCACCAGGCGCACGCCCAGCGCCCGCATCACTCGCATCACCGTATCGAAGCGCGGCGCGGCGCCACCGCGCAGCGCCCGGTAGAGCGCCTCGCGGGCCAGACCGGACTCGCGGGCGATCTCCGTCATGCCGCGCGCGCGGGCGATATCGCCCAAGGCGGCGACCAGCAGATTGGGGTCGTTTTCCTCGAGCACGCAGGTCAAATACTCGGCAATCGCCTGATCGTCCTCCAGGTATTCGGTCACATCGAAATCGGGCAGCTCGGAAACACGAATCTTTTGGGTCATGGGTCAATCCTCCAGGGTTCTGGCCAGCGCGATGGCGCGCTCGATGTCCCGGCACTGTGTGGACTTGTCGCCACCGCCCAGCATGATGATCAACACCTCGCCGCGCCGGGTGTAGTACATGCGCCAGCCGGGACCGAAAAACTCCCGCATCTCGAAGACGCCCTCACCAACCGGCTTCACGTCACCCAGGTTGCCTTTCGCCGCGCTCGACGCCAAGGAAGACCAGCCGCCAGCCCTGAGCCTCCGCCTTACGCCGCCGACAACAGCGCCTCCGGGTGCTTCAGCGCGATCCGGCACAGCACCAGGGCGCTGCCCGGCGGCTTGAAGCGCCCCTGCTCCCAGTCGCGCAGCGTGGCCACCGGCGTGTCGATCAACTCCGCGAACCGCGCCTGTGACAGCCCCAGCGACTTGCGCGCCGCGCGCAGCAGCGACTGCTCCGGCGTCGTCTCGCCGGCGAACTCGCCGCGCCGCATCTCGTCCAGCGACTCGCGCAACCCCTCTATGGATTCCCCGGCATCGGCCTCGATGGCCTTGGCAATCTTCTCGATGTCCATCTCAACGCACCTCTCTGATCTCGTTTGGCGTCATGTCCGAGCGGTCCGCTTTCGCGTACACCGCCACCAGACACAAGCGGTCGGCGTCGAGATGAAAGTAGATCACCCGCGCGCCCCCGCGCTTGCCCCGGCCACTGGCCGCCCAACGCACCTTGCGCGCTCCCTCCGCGCCGGGAATCCCATCACCGGCATCCGGATGGGCGGCGATCCAGGCGATGAAGTCGAGACGCTCTTCCTCGCTCCAAAGCTTGTTGGCCTGCTTGCGGAAGGCGGCTGTCTCGACAACCGTTTTCATGATGGTAATCATACGGGAATCCCGTATATCGTCAACCCCCATTTGACGCCCCGCGCCCGCCGGGTCTACGCTCACCCCGTCACTTCAACGTCCCATCGCCATGCCCCAGGCCGCCATCGACACGCAGGAGTTCCCCCTCCAGGTCACCGCGCACGACGGCGTCTGGGTGGCCGTGTGCGACCCCATCGGCCTGGTCACCGAGGCCGACAGCTTCGAGGAACTCACCCGCCGCGTCTGGGCCATCGCCCCGGAACTGGCCGAACTCAACGGCTACCGCCTGCGGCCCGGCGCCCTGCGCCTGCGCTTCGAGCACGTCGAAACCGAACCCCTGCCGCAACGGGCCTGACTCGGTATGGGCGGCGGCCTCTATGCCGAGCTGCGGCGCGTCCTGCTGCAACACGGCTGCCGTTTCGTCCGCCAGGGCAAGGGCAGTCACGAAATCTGGGAAAGCCCCATCACCGGCAAGCGCTTCTCCGTCCCGGTCACCATCAAGGCACGTCCCACGGCCAACGCCATTCTGCGCTAGGCAGGCATCGACGACCGCCTCTGAGGTTTGACCAGCGTCGCGCCCTCGGCTACGCGCACTCCGTCTACCGCACATCGGTGACCCGGGTCTGGCAGCCCGGAATGCAGAGGCGCAGGCCGCCTCGTTCGAGCGCGGTTTTTTCATGCCCGATCAATGGTGGCCTGCGTGGATTCCCCGCAAGGGGAGCCGGGACCTCTGCCCCGGTCCTGCCAGGTCCGCGCAGGTCACCACCCTTGGCAGCAAGCCTAAGCACCAGCCTTCATTTTGGCTCCGAGCCGATCAGAGAGCTCAAATGGCTCGAAACAGCGCCCACATCCATGCTCTCCCACGCCCGCAACACCCGGCCCTACTTCGACGATATCAACCTGGAGGCTCTGCCAGAAGCGGCCCATGCAATGAAGGCGGACATGCTCGAGCGCGGCCTCTCTCCGCTCACCATCAACCGCCGCCTCGCCATCGTCCGCCGCATACTCAACATGGCCTGGCGCGAATGGGGCTGGCTCGATCAGCCGCTGGGGCAACGCATCAAGCTGTTCAGCGAGCGCGGTTCAGCGCGCACCACCCACCTCACTCGTGACCAGGTCAGGCAGCTCATCGACGCCATCGAGGACGAAACCGCCCGCGACATCATCATCATCGCCGCCCACACAGGCATGAGAAAGAGCGAGATCCTGCGCCTTCGCGCCACCGACTGGCGTCCGCCCTACATCCACCTGCCGGCCAAGACCAAAAACGGGCGCCCCAGAACCATTCTGGCCCCGGCCCACATCCACCCGCACATCCGCCCGCCGTTCGGCATCACCGACTGGCAGTTGCGCAAGGCATGGGAAGCGCGATACAGGCCATCGGCATGCCGACCCTGCGCCTGCACGACCTCCGGCACACGTTTGCAAGCTGTCTGGTCACCGATCCGAGCATCCCGATCACCCTCGTTTGCGACCTGCTGGGCCACAGCAGCCTTGCCGTCACCAGCAAATACAGCCACCTGCGTGACAATGGCGCGCTGGAACTCATCGAGGGCGCCCTCGTGCCCAAAGACGCAGGGCAGACCGCCCACAAAAACACCCACAGCAGAACGACAGGGAAAGATGGAGAAAACGGCTAAGCTGTTGAAACCATTGGTGCCCGGGGCCGGACTCGAACCGGCACGGCATTGCTGCCGAGGGATTTTAAGTCCCTTGCGTCTACCAATTTCGCCACCCGGGCGATACGGCGCTGGCCAGAGAAAGGGGGAGAAATGGAGGCTGGGGTCGGAATCGAACCGGCGTACACGGCTTTGCAGGCCGCTGCATAACCACTCTGCCACCCAGCCTTCGAAAGGGTCGGCATGATACCACCTTTGCGGCGGTGCTTCATGAGGCGGGATCGGCGGATCCCGGACAGGACAAAGGCCGGCAGAACCGGCCTTTGTGAAAGATGGAGCGGGAAACGAGACTCGAACTCGCGACCCCAACCTTGGCAAGGTTGTGCTCTACCAACTGAGCTATTCCCGCAGTATAAAAACCGTTTTCCCTGTCATCCGTGACGAGACGCTACCGGCAAGGTTCAACACCGGCCCGCACCTCCTGTGCGGTCGCTGCCCGCGCTGCGAAGATCCACTGGATCTTCGGTCGCGGTCAGCCCAACTGAGCTATTCCCGCATTAGACGGCGCCCGCTGCGCGCCGCCTCCGTGGGCTGCGTATTATGGCGAAGCAGCGGACGCTGTCAAGCACCCTGCGTCACGCAGGTGACGCGCTGGAGAAGGCGGCCCGCAGATAGTTGACCATGGACCACAGGGTGAGGGCGGCGGCGATGACCAGCAGCACCTCGCCGATGGCCTGGGCGTTCAGGCCCAGCAGCGGTTCGCGCCACAGCAGGAAGAACAGGGCGAACATCTGCACGGTGGTCTTGACCTTGCCCAGGTAGGAGACGGCCACGCGGGCGCGCTCGCCGATCTCGGCCATCCACTCGCGCAGGGCGGAGATGGTGATCTCGCGGCCGATGATGACCATGGCCGACAGCACCAGCAGCAGGTTGTGGTGGGCGTCCACCACCATGACCAGCACCACGGCCACCATGAGCTTGTCGGCCACCGGGTCTAGGAAGGCGCCGAAGGGGGAGGTCTGCTCCAGGCGGCGCGCCAGGTAGCCGTCGAACCAGTCGGTGATGCCGGCCACGGCGAAGATGACCGCGCTCACGGGGCTGGCATGGGGGACGGGCGCATAGAACACGACGACCACGAGGGGAATGAGGACGATGCGCAGCAGGGTGAGCAGGTTCGGGATGTTTATGGTTATGGTCATGGCCCGGCATTCTAACAACAGGCCGCGGAAATTCCCTCAGGGGAGTGTGAGACAAGGCAAAACGGGCAAAGGCCCGCGGCCTGCCGGCCGCAGCCGCGCATCGTCGGGCGCTGTTTGACCGCATGGCGCCCGGTGGGGATTGCGGCCCGGCCGCCGTCAGCCGTCGGGGTGGTGCGCCGCGTAGATGCGCTCGGCCAGGGTGCGGCTGATGCCGGGCACCTTGGCCAGCTCCTCCACGCTGGCCGCGCCCACGCCGCGCAGCCCGCCAAAGTGCTGCAGCAGGCGCTGGCGACGCTTGGCGCCCAGGCCGGGGATGGCCTCCAGCGGCGAGGTGGTGCGCGCCTTGCGGCGCCGCTGGCGGTGGCCGGTGATGGCGAAGCGGTGCGCCTCGTCGCGGATCTGCTGCACCAGCAGGAGGGCCGGCGAGTTGGGCGACAGGCGCACCCCGCCGGCCTGGCCGTGCACGAACAGCGTCTCCCGGCCCGGCTTGCGCCCCTCGCCCTTGGCCACGCCCACCAGGGTCACGCCCTGCACCTGCAGGTCGGCCAGCACCTCGGCCGCCACGCCCAGCTGGCCCCGCCCGCCGTCGATGAACAGCACGTCCGGCAGCGCCCCCTCCCCCGCCTGCAGGCGCCGGTAGCGGCGCGTCAGGGCCTGGCGCATGGCGGCGTAGTCGTCGCCCGCCGTCACGTCACGGATGTTGAAGCGCCGGTAGTCGGACGACAGCGGCTCGCCGTTCTGGAACACCACGCAGGAGGCCACCGTGGCCTCGCCCTGGGTGTGGGAGATGTCGAAGCACTCCATGCGCCGCGGCGGCGACTCCAGCCCCAGCGCCGCCTGCAGGGCCTCCAGCCGCTCCCGCTGGCCGGCGCGTGAGGCGAGCCGGGCGGACAGCGCCACGCGGGCGTTCTGCTCTGCCAGGCCCACCCAGCGGGCCCGCTCGCCCCGCACCCGGTGGCGCAGGCCCACCCTGCCCTCGCGCCGCGCCGCCAGCATCTCCGCCAGCACCTCGGCGTCGGGCGGCGCCACGTTCACCAGGATCTCCGGCGGCACCTCGCGCCCGGCGTAGTATTGGGCCAGGAAGGCACCCAGCACCTCGGCCGGCCCGGCCTCGTCATCCGGCAGGCGCGGGAAGAAGCTGCGGTGGCCCATGCTGTTGCCACTGCGCACGAAGAACACCGTCACGCAGGCCTGGCCACCCTCGCACACGCAGGCCACCACGTCCACGTCCCCCTTCGCGCCGCTCACGTACTGCTGCTGGGCGATGCGCCGCAGCTGGGCGATCTGGTCGCGGTACACGGCCGCCGCCTCGAAGTTCAGCGCCGCCGAGGCCGTCTCCATGCGCCGGATGCGGTCCTCGATGACCTCCTGCGAGCGGCCGGCCAGGAAACGCTCGCAGTCGGCGATGTCGCGCTGGTAGTCCTCCGGGCCGATCAACCCCACGCAGGGCGCCGAGCAGCGCTTGATCTGGTACTGCAGGCAGGGGCGCGAGCGGTTGGCGAAGTAGCTGTCCTCGCACAGCCGCACCCGGAACACCTTCTGCAACTGGCCGAGCGTGAAGCGCACCGCCCCGGCGCTCGGGTAGGGGCCAAAGTAGCGGCCCGGGCCGCGCCGCGCGCCGCGATAGAAGCTCAGGCGCGGATAGGGCGTGCCGCTGCTGATGTGGATGTAGGGATAGCTCTTGTCGTCGCGCAGCAGGATGTTGTAGCGCGGCCGGTGGCGCTTGATGAGGTTGCTCTCCAGCAGCAGGGCCTCGGCCTCGGTCTCGGTGACCGTCACCTCGATGCGCCGAACGCGGGCCAGCATGCGCTGGATGCGCGTGTTGGCCGGCCGGCCGGAGAAGTAGCTGGCCACCCGGTTGCGCAAATTGCGCGCCTTGCCCACGTACAGCAGCTCGCCCTTTTCGTCCAGCATGCGATACACGCCAGGCCGGGTGGTGAGGTGGGCAATGAACTCGGTGGGATCGAAGGATGTGGCGTCGGTCATGGAAGCTCGAGCAGCACGGGCGCGTTGCACCACCTCGGCCAGCATGGCCGGCGTCAGCCGCCCGGTGTGCACGTTATAGCGGCTGCGATGAGAGGAGTCCAACAGGCACGGCGAGCCGTGGGCACGCAGAAGCCGATTCCGGCCACGCTGTCGAGCAAGAGGCCGCCAGCGGCATCGCCCACGAAGGGATGGCCGCTGGCGTTGGCGCCGTGCAGCCCGGACGCCGGCCCGACGATCAGCAGTGCCGGCCGAGGCTCGCCCCAGGCCGGCACCGGTGCATTGTGATGGGCGGGAAAGCGGGCCCGCAGGGCGTGGCGGCGGGCCACCCGGCGGGGGGCAGCGGGAACACTGCGGCAGGACATCCATGTCCCCGTTCTGGCGATCCCCCGCTGCGACGCCGGCCCCGCGGGCCGCCGGTGATCAGCGATAGACCAGGCCGTGGCTGCCGGCCAGGGCGTAGATCTCCTGTGTGTCGTCCACGCGCAACTTGTCACGCACGCGGTGCTTGTAGGTGCTCACTGTTTTGGGGCTGAGCGCCAGGCGACTGGAGATGATCTGCGGCGAGTCGCCCTGGCTGAGCTGCAGCATGACCTGCATCTCGCGCTCGGACAGGCGGTCGAGGGGCGACTCCTCGCCACCCGGCAGCAGCGAGATGGCGATCTTCTGCGCGATTTCCGGGCTGATGTACTTCTCCGAGCGGGCCACCTTGCGGATGGCCTCCACCACATACTGCGGGTCGCTCTCGCGGGACACGAAGCCGCTGGCGCCGGTGGTGAGCAGACGCTTGGGAAACGGCCCCTGCGAATGCACCAGCAGGATCACCAGCCCGATACGCGGGTAGTTCATGCGCAAGTGATCGATGGCCTCGAAGGCCCCCAGCCCGCCCAGCGCCAATGAGATCAGCACCACGTCTGGCTGATCCAGTTTGACGGTGTCCAGCACCTCGTCACTGGTGCTGCACTGGTATTTCACCTGAATCCCGTTGGCCTCCAGCGCCGCCTCCAGCGCCGGATTGTCCAAGGGCTTGTTATCCGCAACCATTAATTTGATCATTTGTATCTCCCTATGTAACGCAGTATTCCCGTCGTTCGCCATGCAGATTACGGCCCGGATCGCGGACCGCTCAAGGGCATGGTTCGCTACCAACTGCCAAAGGGCCGGTTTACGAGACAGGCGTTGTAATACTTGGCGTCTTCCGTGACCTCGTTCCCAACCCAGTCCGGCAAGTCAAGGCGCTCCGTCTCGCTTTCGAGCTCCACTTCGGCCACCACCAGGCCGGCGTTGGCCCCCTCGAACACGTCCACCTCCCACAGGTGACCGCCCGCCTGCACCCAGTAGCGGGTCTTTTCGATGAGCCGTCCGCCGCACAGCGCATCGAGCATCGCGTCGGCGTCCGCCGGGGGGATCGGGTACTCGAACTCGGCCCGCGTCATACCCACCGTGGCGCCCTTGATGTTCAGCCAAGCCCCCTCCTCCGTGCGCCGCACGCGGATGGACGCCCGCCCCGGGTCGGTACACAGATAGCCCTGCCGCATGCGCTGGCTGCGCACCACCCGCGCGCGCCAGCCGTCGCCGGTCACCAGAAACTTGCGTTCGATCTCGATACCCATGGGATCTGCACCGTTGGCCAATGCGCAAAGCATAGCGCAGTGCCCGTCATTGCGCCGGAAACGGCGGCCCATGGGCTAACGGAACGTCTCCGGCAAAACGTGCAGGCCCGAGCGGTGCGCCTGCCTACTCCCACTCGATGGTGGCCGGGGGCTTGCCGGAGATGTCGTAGGAGACACGGGAGATGCCGGGGATTTCGTTGATGATGCGGCGGGAGACGAGGTCGAGGAAGTCGTAGGGGAGGTGGGCCCAGCGGGCGGTCATGAAGTCCACGGTCTCCACGGCGCGCAGGGCGATGACCCAGTCGTAGCGGCGGCCGTCGCCGGTGACGCCCACGGACTTGACGGGCAGGAAGACGGCAAAGGCCTGCGACACCTGGTCGTACAGGTCGTGCTTGCGCAGCTCGCTGATGAAGATGTCGTCGGCGCGGCGCAGCAGGTCGGCGAACTCGGGCCTGACCTCGCCCAGGATGCGCACGCCCAGGCCCGGCCCGGGGAAGGGGTGGCGGTGGACCATCTCGGCGGGCAGGCCCAGTTCCAGGCCGATCTGGCGCACCTCGTCCTTGAACAGCTCGCGCAGGGGCTCCACCAGGCCCAGGTCCATATTCTCCGGCAGGCCGCCCACGTTGTGGTGCGACTTGATGACCCTGGCCTTGCCGGTCCTGGCGCCGGCCGACTCGATCACGTCCGGATAGATGGTGCCCTGCGCCAGCCAGCGGGCGTTCTTCAGCTTGCGCGCCTCGGCTTCGAAGATGCGCACGAACAGGTTGCCGATGATCTTGCGCTTGCGCTCCGGGTCGGTCTCGCCGCGCAGGGCGTCGAAGAACTGGTCGGCGGCGTCGACGCGGATGACGCGCACGCCCATGTGCTGGGCGAAGGTGGCCATCACCTGGTTGCCCTCGTGCAGGCGCAGCAGGCCGGTGTCCACGAACACGCAGGTGAGCTGGTCGCCGATGGCGCGGTGCAGCAGGGCCGCCACCACGGAGGAGTCCACCCCGCCGGACAGGCCGAGGATGACCTCGTCGCTGCCCACTTGGCTGCGCACGCGGGCGATCATGTCGTCGATGATGTTGCCCGGCTGCCACAGGCCCTGGCAGCCGCAGATGTCGATGACGAAGCGGCGCAGGATGCGCTTGCCCTGTCGGGTGTGGGTGACCTCGGGGTGGAACTGCACACCGTAGAAGCGGCGGCTCTCGTCGGCCATGCCGGCGATGGGCGCCGCCTCGGTGCTGGCCATGACGATGAAGCCGGGCGGCAGCGACACCACGCGGTCGCCGTGCGACATCCACACGTCCAGCAGCCCCCAGCCCTCCGGCGAGGTGTGGTCCTCGATGTCGCGCAGCAGGGCGGTGTGGCCGCGGGCGCGCACCTGGGCGTAGCCGTATTCGTGGGTGTCGGCGATCTCCACCTGCCCGCCCAGCTGCGCGGCCATGGTCTGCATGCCATAGCAGATACCCAGCACCGGCACGCCCAGCTCGAACACCACCTGCGGCGCGCGCGGCACGTCGTCGCCGGCCACCACCGACTCCGGCCCGCCGGACAGGATGATGCCGCGCGGGGCGAAGGCGCGGATGGCCGCCTCGTCCATGTCCCAGGGGTGGATCTCGCTGTACACGCCCACCTCGCGCACGCGGCGCGCGATGAGCTGCGTGTACTGCGAGCCGAAATCGAGGATGAGGATGCGTTCGTCGTGGATGTTCTGGGTCATGGCTGCGGGGCCGGGGGGAAGAAGGGGCGCGCTGGCCGGGGCCGGTGCGCGTCATGAGCCGTTAGTCGATGCGGTAGTTGGGCGCTTCCTTGGTGATGGTCACGTCGTGCACGTGGCTCTCCCGGATGCCCGCGCCGGTGATGCGTACGAACTCCGGCTTGGTGCGCATCTCCTCGATGCTGGCGCAGCCCACGTAGCCCATGCTAGCCCGCAGGCCGCCCAGCAGCTGGTGGATGATGGCCGACAGCGGCCCCTTGTACGGCACGCGCCCCTCGATGCCCTCCGGCACCAGCTTCTCGATGGCCCCCTCGCTCTCCTGGAAGTAGCGGTCGGAGGAGCCCTGCGCCATGGCCCCCAGCGAGCCCATGCCGCGATAGGACTTGTAGGAGCGGCCCTGGTACAGCTCCACCTCGCCGGGCGCCTCCTCGGTGCCGGCGAACATGCTGCCCAGCATGACGCTGTAGCCGCCGGCGGCGATGGCCTTGGCCACATCGCCCGAGTAGCGGATGCCGCCATCGGCGATGAGCGGCACGTCGCTGTCGCGCAGCGCCCCGGCCACGTTGGAGACGGCCGTGATCTGCGGCACGCCCACCCCGGCCACGATGCGCGTGGTGCAGATGGAGCCGGGGCCGATGCCCACCTTGACGCCATCCGCGCCGGCCTCCACCAGGGCGCGCGCCGCCGCGCCGGTGGCAATGTTGCCGCCGATCACCTGCAGGTCGGGGTAGTTCTCCTTCACCCAGCGCACGCGGTCCAGCACGCCCTGCGAGTGGCCGTGGGCGGTGTCCACCACGATCACGTCCACCTCGGCTGCCACCAGCGCCTCCACGCGCTCCTCGGTGCCGGCCCCGGTGCCCACCGCGGCGCCCACCCGCAGCCGACCCTGCTCGTCCTTGCAGGCGTTGGGGTAGTCCTTGGACTTCTGGATGTCCTTCACGGTGATCATGCCGCGCAGCTTGAAGTCGCCGTTCACCACCAGCACCTTCTCGATGCGGTGCTTGTGCAGCAGGTGCAGTACCTCCTCGCGGGAGGCCCCCTCGCGCACCGTCACCAGTCGCTCCTTGGGCGTCATGATGGTGGACACCGGCGCGTCCAGCTCGGTGACGAAGCGCATGTCGCGGCTGGTGACGATGCCCACCAGGTCCTCGCCATCCACCACCGGCAGGCCGGAGATGTGGTTGGCGCGGGTGATCTCCATCACCTCGCGGATGGTCTGCCGGGGCGAGACGGTGAGCGGGTCCTTGATGACCCCCGCCTCGTACTTCTTCACGCGGCGCACCTCCTGCCCCTGCTGTTCCACCGTGAGGTTCTTGTGCACGATGCCGATGCCGCCCTCCTGCGCCATGGCGATGGCCAGGCGCGACTCGGTGACCGTGTCCATGGCCGCCGACACCAGCGGGATATTGAGCGTGATCCCGCGCGTCAGCCGGGTCTGCAGGCTGACGTCGCGCGGCAGCACGGTGGAATGGGCCGGCAAGAGCAGGACATCGTCGAAGGTGAGGGCTTCCTGGGCGATTCGCAGCATTTCTTGTAAGTGGTTGGTTGACAGGCCGCGCATTGTATAGCAGGGGCCAGCAAAAGTCTTTGCGCCGCCTGGTCCCGCAACGCATTGACGGAGCTGGCCGAAACCGCTTCAATATGCCGGTAACCGCCCGGTTTTTTCGCTTGGGCGGCGCCTGAATAACACCCCCAATGGAGGATCTGACCGATGCAACGATTCCTGACCCCGCTGGCCCTGGCCATCGCCCTCGCCTTCACCTCCGCCTGCGCCACGGCGAGCATCAAGCCGGGCGACGTGGAAGCCACCATCGCCGCCGCCAAAGCCGCCAACAAGAAGGCCGCATCCGTGGGCTACGAATGGCGCGATGCCGGCAAGATGATCAAGAAGGCCGAAGAGCTGGCCAAGAAGGGCGAGCTGGAAAAGGCCATGAAGCTGGCCGAGATGGCCA